>CANCUC010000009.1 GCA_947381255.1 Actinomycetota bacterium | reverse complement strand
GCAAATACATGCACGAAATCTGGCTTGATGTAGCGAAGGATGCGGGTGTAGTGAGTGATAAGCATAATTCCGAGGTTCTGATTCTCTTTCACGCGGTTAACACCTTCGGAGACGATTCGTAGAGCATCGACGTCTAGGCCTGAATCGGTTTCATCGAGAATTGCAATTACTGGCTTGAGAAGTTCCATCTGCAAAATCTCATGGCGCTTCTTCTCTCCACCAGAGAAGCCTTCATTAACATTTCGCTCAGAGAATGCCGGATCCATGGAGAGAGCTGACATCGCTTCCTTAACTTCTCCGACCCAAGTACGAACCTTTGGAGCCTCGCCACGCACTGCTGTAACTGCTGTACGCAAGAAGTTAGAGACTGAAACTCCTGGAACCTCGACTGGATATTGCATCGCTAGGAATAAACCAGCTTTTGCGCGCTCATCAACAGTCATCTCGAGAACATCTTTGCCATCCAGAGTTACAGAACCAGAAGTGATGGTGTACTTAGGGTGACCAGCGATCGAGTATGCAAGAGTGGATTTTCCGGAACCATTTGGCCCCATGATTGCGTGTACCTCGCCTGAGTTAATCGTTAGATCAACACCACGAAGGATCTCCTTTGAGCCATCTTCGGTAATGACCGAAACATGAAGTCCCTTGATTTCTAGCGTGCTCATTTAGTTCTCCTTCGTCTTTTGGCTAATAAATACTTCATCCCCAACACGTTCTACGTGGAAGGTTTCAACAGCTTCCGTGGCGGGCAGTGTGAGTGCCTCCCCAGTTCTTAAATCAAAATCAGCGCCATGTAACCAGCACTCAATCTTGTAATCCTTGATCTCTCCATCGCTTAGTTCAGCGTAGGAATGCGTACAGATATTTGAGATGGCGAAAACTTCATCTCCAACTCGAGCCACGCATGCCGGCTTACCATCTACATCAACAGCAACCGGACGGCCTGCGACCAACTCGCTAAATTGAAGAGTTGTCATATGCGCACCGAACCTAACTCAGCATCGATTCGATCCATGATTCGCTCTTCAACCTCTGGGAGATTCAATTTAGAGACAATCTCAGAGAAGAACCCTCTAATCACAAGGCGCTTGGCTTCTGACTCAGGAATTCCGCGGGCCATCAAATAGAAGAGTTGTTCGTCATCAAAACGACCGGTGGTGCTGGCGTGGCCAGCTCCGACGATATCTCCAGTCTCAATCTCTAGGTTCGGGACTGAATCAGCCCTTGCGCCATCAGAGAGCAATAGATTTCGGTTGAGCTCATATGTATCTGTATCTTGAGCAGCAGCCTTAATAAAGACATCGCCAATCCATACGGTGCGAGCGGAATCTCCGTTGAGAGCGCCCTTGTAATTAACGCGGGATTTAGCGCCAGGTACGCCATGTTCGACGTGAACTCGGTGCTCTAAATGTTGTCCATCTGTGGCGAAGTAAAGACCAAAGAGTTCAGCACTTGATCCGCGATCCTTGTATTCAACTGTAGGAAGCAGACGAACAACAGATCCACCGATGGTGATCACATAGGAGGTAAATGTTGCATCTTTTCCGACAATCGCATGATGTCGACCTACATGCACGGCCTTGGAAGACCACTCTTGCAGAGTGATAAATCGTAAATTTGAAGCCGGGCTGAGATTAAATTCAATCTCCTCCGCAATCACGCCATCACCAGTATTAGAAACCACGAGAGTCGAATGGCTATTTACGCCGGCATTTACGAGTACACGAGAAATTTCAGGCGTTGATTCGACATGTGAACGAATGAGCGAAATTGGAAGGGCTACCTCGGCATTTGCCTCAATCGATACAACCAATACCTTCGATGCGCCTTCGCGAACACGAAGCACAATTTGGTCTTCGCTCGATGAAAGTGGTGGGAAATCTTTAGCGTCCTCAATCGTGATTCGAACGCCATCTGGAATATCTGATGGCTCGAGCGAGATGCGATCATGCAGTTCAACAGAGGAATCATGAAGTCCAGCGAGTCGATTGAGAGGTGTAAATCTCCATGGCTCTTCACGGCCAGTTGGAGTTAAGTAATTAGTCGTTGTTGCAAGAGACATTAGCCAACAGCGCCTTCCATTTGAAGTTCAATTAAACGATTGAGTTCAAGGGCATATTCCATTGGCAGTTCACGAGCGATTGGCTCAATAAATCCGCGAACAATCATCGCCATTGCTTCATCTTCCGAAAGTCCACGTGACATGAGGTAGAAGAGTTGATCATCGCTAATCTTTGAAACTGTTGCTTCATGACCCATTGAGACATCATCTTCACGGATATCTACATAGGGATATGTGTCAGATCTGGAGATTGTGTCAACCAAAAGTGCATCGCACTTAACCGTCGATTTTGAGTGGTGAGCACCTGCTTGAACCTGTACTAGACCACGATAGGAGGTTCTACCACCTCCACGGGCTACAGATTTAGAGATGATCGTTGAAGATGTGTATGGAGCTGCGTGAACCATCTTTGCGCCAGCATCCTGGTGTTGACCTTCTCCAGCAAATGCGATGGATAATGTCTCACCCTTTGCATGCTCGCCCATCAAGAAGACAGCCGGGTACTTCATTGTGACCTTGGAACCGATATTTCCATCGATCCACTCCATGGTTGCGCCTTCAGCGCATGTGGCGCGCTTAGTTACCAGGTTGTAAACGTTGTTGGACCAGTTCTGAATTGTTGTATAACGCACGCGGGCGTTCTTCTTAACGATAATTTCAACAACTGCTGAGTGAAGTGAATCCGATGAGTAGATAGGAGCAGTGCATCCTTCTACATAGTGAACGTATGAACCCTCATCAGCAATAATCAAGGTACGTTCGAATTGGCCCATATTTTCGGTGTTAATACGGAAGTAAGCCTGAAGTGGGATATCTACTTGAACACCTTTTGGAACATAGATAAACGAACCGCCGGACCAAACGGATGTATTGAGAGCGGCAAACTTATTATCACCAACTGGAATTACTGTGCCGAAGTACTCCTTGAATAATTCCTCATGTTCGCGAAGTCCTGAATCGGTATCTACGAAGATAACGCCAAGCTTCTCAAGATCCTCGCGGATGGAGTGGTAGACAACCTCTGACTCATATTGAGCAGCTACTCCAGCAACGAGGCGATTCTTCTCTGCATCAGGAATACCTAGACGATCATAAGTATTTCGGATATCGGCAGGAAGCTCTTCCCATGAAGTGGCCTGCTTTTCAGTGGAGCGAACAAAGTACTTAATGGTGTCGAAGAAAATTCCGGTGAGGTCCGAGCCCCAAGTCGGCATTGGCTTCTTCTCAAAGAGTGAGAGTCCTTTCAGCCTTAAATCCAGCATCCACTGTGGTTCAGACTTCTTTGAAGAGATGTCGCGTACAACATCTTCATCCAGTCCGCGCTTTACATTGGTGCCGGCAACGTCAGAGTCGGACCAGCCGTACTCATACGTACCGATTCCATCGAGTTCAGGATGGAGTGTTGTATCACTCATGCGCGTGCTCCCTTGAGGTTAGATGTAGGACTTAATTGCGTCTGTAATTGTGTTGAAAGTGCTGGGATAAAAGTTGTGCAGATTCCATCGCCATGGGCAATGGTTGCTAGTCGTTGTACGTGAGTTCCTAAGACCCGAGAAAATGCTTCGGTTTCTGCTTCGCAGAGTTGTGGAAATTCAGATGCAACGTGTGCGACCGGACAATGATGTTGGCAGAGTTGGATTCCAGCGCCACTCCCCTTGCTCTCGGCTGCATAGCCTTCAACAGTTAGAAAATCTGCGAGCGCAGCAACTTTCATATCGCTCGTCTTTGCTCCATTAATAGCTTTTCCGACTCGACGTTCAATATCTGCGGCGCGACTAGTGGCAAATTCTGAGACCAGATCCCGTTCGGAGAGGTTTGCCATAAATCGAAGGGCGGATACAGCTAGATCGTCATAGGAATGTTCAAATTTCTCGCGTCCAAGGTCAGTAATCACGAATACCTTGGAAGGTCTTCCGCGGCCCCGCAACGAGGCGGCAGCTCGATGGGGTTCTCTAGACTCTAAAACACCTATCTCTATCAGGCGATCTAAGTGGCGACGAATTCCAGCGGGGGTTAGATTCAACCGTTCAGCTAGATCAGCGGCGCTCTGTGGGCCGTTTTCGAGGATGGTGCGGGCAACCAGATCCCTGGTCTTATCTTCGCCCTTTTTCACAACAATAGTGTTGCGTAATTCGCCTCATTTCGCCAATCGAAAGCGTGAGCCTTAACCACCACGCCAAAGCCCTCTCCCCGCCTAGCGAAGAGCTCCCCAGGCAATAGGCTAGCCAGGTGAATCTAGCCAGCCTGATCTACACGGCTCTCGTGGTCCTCCAAGTAGGAATCATCGTTACAGGCGGCGCCGTTCGACTTACCGGCTCAGGACTCGGCTGTCCCACCTGGCCACAATGTGTCTCTGGCTCCATCTCCCCTGTTAAGCATCAAGCTCAAGGGACTTTGCACTCCTGGATCGAATTTGGCAACAGATTGCTTACTGTCGTGCTGGTTATCGTGATTATCGCTTCGGTCATCGGGGCCTATCGATGGGGCAAGGGACGCAGCGACTGGAAGATGATTCGTGCGCTGGCCTGGACTCAAATCATCGGAATTGTGGCGCAGATTGTTCTCGGTGGAATCACTGTTCTGACCAAACTCAACCCGTTCACGGTCTCAGCCCACTTCTTGCTCTCCATTGTTTTGGTTGCAAGCACCCTCTCACTTCGCGAACGCATTTTTGCCAAGGCGCGCACTCACGTGCTTCCAACAACCAAGCTTCTGATTCGTCTGGTCACGCTATTTAGCATCGTCGTAATAACGCTCGGAACCGTAGTTACAGGTAGCGGACCTCACGCAGGAGATGCTCAGGCTAAGCGCTATCACATCGATCCAAGACTCATCTCTTGGCTACATGCAGATACCGTGATTGCTCTCTTTGGATTAACAATCGCGCTGTACCTGGTGATGAAAGTTTCAGAACCTCTGGATGTGCGCTCCTTTATCGGAAAGAAAGTTCTCCTCTTCTTGGCAATTTGCCTCGGACAAGGAGCGATTGGGTACATTCAATACTTTACGCATTTACCAGAAGCTCTCGTGGCCGCCCATCTCCTCGGAGCTGGAGTGCTCTGGTTAACGATTTGGAATATCGGTTTTAAGTCAAATGTCTTTAGTCGTCAGTAATTAGCCATCTGTTAGCAGGAATTTTGGCGAACAATGTGGTTCGTAGGTCAACAATAGAAGATAGATATATAGGGAGATAACGAGCAATGGAACGCACAACCTGGAGTTCACAAGACGATTCCGCCGTAACAATCGCACGAGCACTAGCTATGGATAGCGTGCAGAAGGTCGGAAATGGTCACCCTGGTACTGCGATGTCCTTGGCACCAGTTGCTTACACGCTCTTTCAACGCTTCCTCAAACATGATCCAAACGATTCCACCTGGCTTGGTCGCGATCGCTTCGTACTCTCTTGTGGACACTCATCACTCACCCTTTACATTCAACTCTTCCTATCGGGTTATGGACTTTCACTCGACGATCTCAAGTCATTTCGTACCCATAACTCTCTTACTCCAGGACACCCGGAGTACGGACACACCAACGGCGTGGAGACCACAACTGGTCCACTAGGCGCAGGTGTTTCAAATGCAGTTGGAATGGCGATGGCAGCTCGTTTCGAGAAGGGGCTTCTCGATCCATCTGGCACCACCACTCTCTTTGATCACAATGTATGGGTTATCTGCTCCGATGGAGATCTTGAGGAGGGAATCAGCGGTGAGGCTTCATCTCTCGCGGGCACCCAAGCCCTTGGAAATCTCAAGATGATTTATGACGACAATCGGATCTCGATTGAAGGCGATACCCATGTTGCATTCACGGAAGATGTTGCGGCTCGTTATGTTGCTTATGGTTGGCACGTCATCACCGTGAACGCTCTTGCGGATGGAAACATTGATCGCGAAAGCCTTGAAAAGGCGATGATTGAAGCTGAAAATACACATGATCGTCCAACTCTTATTCGTATGCACAGCATCATCGCTTGGCCAGCTCCTCACGCACGAGGCACCGAAGAATCACATGGTTCAGCACTTGGTGCAGATGAAATTGCGGCAACAAAGGTGCTTCTCGGATTAAATCCTGAAGAGAGTTTTATTGTTCCGGACGGTGTCCTCGCACATGCCAGACAAGTGGGAGAACGTGGTGCGGCGCTTCACGCGATATGGAACGCTGAGTTTGAATCCTGGAAGGCAGCAAATCCAGATCGAGCTGCGCTTCTTGAAAGGTTGCGTAACCGTGAACTTCCAACCGGTTGGGAGAGTGCACTTCCAGTGTTTCCTGCTGGAAAAGATGTAGCCACTCGCGCGGCTTCGGGCAAGATCATCTCTGCTATTGCAACAGTTCTTCCTGAGTTCTGGGGTGGATCTGCTGATCTCGCAGGAAGCAATAACACCACGATTGCAGGAAGCAAATCTTTCCTTCCTGCCTCAAGTGAAATGGAGAACGCAGATCCATACGGTCGCCTCATCCACTTTGGTATTCGCGAACATGCGATGGGTGGCATTCTCAACGGCATCGCGCTCCACGGATTAACAAAACCATTTGGTGGAACATTCCTCGTCTTCTCAGATTACATGCGCGGAGCTGTCCGCTTAGCGGCACTTATGAATCTTCCCGTTACCTTCGTATGGACCCATGATTCCATCGGTCTCGGAGAAGATGGTCCGACTCATCAGCCAGTCGAACATGTTGCCTCTTTGCGCTTAATTCCAAATCTCGCGGTTATCCGCCCATCTGATGCAAATGAAACTGCCATCGCCTGGCGTGAGGTAATCAGCCGTGCCAAGCCAGCTGGTTTTGCGCTCTCTCGCCAGAATCTTCCGGTGATCGATCGCGAAGTTTTTGCAAGCGCTGAAGGTGTCGCAAAAGGCGCTTACGTTCTCAATCAGCTTGATGGTATTGCTGATGTTATTTTGATTGCGACGGGTTCGGAAGTTGCCCTCGCGATTACAGCAGCAGAACTTCTCCAGACCGAGGGCATTAAGGCGAGCGTTGTAAGCGCGCCATGTCTTGAGTGGTTTGCAGAAACCTCACCTGAGTACCAGGCATCTGTCCTTCCATCATCAGTTAAAGCACGAGTAAGTATTGAGGCAGGTGTTACTGCAGGATGGCGTGAATACGTTGGCGATGCTGGAGTCTCAATCGGTCTCAATCACTTCGGAGCCTCCGCATCAGCAGGAATACTTTTCAAAGAGTTTGGGTTTACCCCAGAGGCAGTAGTTGCTGCCGCGAAGGCTTCGATCGAGAAGGCGAGAGCGTAATGTCTGCAAATCTCCAAGCTGTCAGTGATGCCGGAGTTTCTATCTGGCTCGATGATTTATCGAGAGATCGCCTGCAAAGTGGAAGCCTCGCTCAGTTAATTGCGGACTCCAACGTCGTCGGTGTAACCACGAATCCAAGTATCTTTTCCGCAGCAATTAAGGGATCGGCTCTCTACAAAGAAGATGTCCTTGCTCTCAAGGCACAAGGAGCGGATACCACTTCAATCGTGAATGCACTTACGACATCGGATGTGAGCGCAGCCTGCGATCTCTTCACCGAGATTTATAAGAACTCAAATGGCGTAGATGGACGCGTGAGCATTGAAGTGGATCCTTTCTTCGCTCATGAGACCGAGAAGACCTTAGAACAAGGAAAATCTCTCTGGGATCAGATTGCACGCCCCAATTTGCTCATTAAAGTTCCCGCAACTCTTGAAGGACTCCCAGCTATCCGCCAGCTCACTGCGGCTGGAATCAGCGTTAACGTGACCTTAATTTTCTCCGTCGCGCGATATGAGATGGTTATGGAGTCTTACCTCGCTGGACTTGAAGATCGTCTCGCAGCAGGCCTGCCCCTCGCCGGCATCCACTCCGTCGCATCATTCTTCGTCTCTCGCATCGATACTGAAATTGATAAACGTCTTGATGCAATGAGCCCTGATTCTCCACTTCGCGGAAAATCGGCAATTGCTAATGCGGTCCTGGCATATGAGGCTTACCTAAAAGTGATCGACTCCGATCGTTGGAAGTCACTTGTATCTCATGGCGCTGCAGAGCAACGTCCACTCTGGGCTTCAACCGGAGTAAAAGATAAGAAGTATGACTCAACCCGTTACGTCATTGAATTAATTGCTCCGCATTGCGTAAACACCATGCCCGAGGGCACCCTCAACGAGGTACGTGAGCACGGAGTAGTTCGCGGTGACACTATCACCAGTAATTTTGCGGCATCACACGAACACTTCGAATTGCTTACGCAAGCTGGAATTGATTTTAATGATGTGGTCTCCTTCTTAGAGAAAGATGGAGTTAAGAAATTTGCCGATGCTTGGCAAGAACTACTAGACAATGTGAGTGCGGTGGCATAAATGATTAATGCATCTGGTTCAGCTTTAGATCTCGCATCGAAGGAAACCGTCGCCTCTCTCAACGCAGTTGTGGGTCGACTTGCCGCCAAAGATCACACCTTGTGGGGAGTTGAAGCTGAGGCAGAAGCCTCAATTCGCCTTAACTGGATTGACCTTCCGCTCTCATCTCGCGCGCTACTTCCGGAGCTAGATGCGCTTACTGCCTGGGCTCGCTCTAAAGAGATTTCAACCATTGTTCTCGCCGGAATGGGCGGATCCTCGCTCGCTCCTGAAGTTATCGCCAAGAGCTACGGAAAGAAACTCACTGTTTTAGATACAACTGATCCCGATCAAATCAGAGCCGCTATCCCCGCAGATCTCGCCCATTCTCTCGTGGTAGTTGGATCAAAGTCAGGTTCAACAATTGAAACTGCATCTCACAAAGCGTTCTTCACCAAAATCTTCCAAGACGCCGGGCTAAATCCAGCTGATCACTTTGTCATCGTTACAGATCCTGGTTCTCCTCTGGATAAATCAGCGCGTGCTGATGGTCTGCGCACCATCAATGCAGATCCACATGTGGGCGGACGCTACAGCGCTCTATCTGCCTTCGGCCTAGTGCCTGCATCACTCATCGGCGTAGATGCATCTGTATTAATTGACGATGCTGCTGCCGCTGCTGCTACGTTCACAGCCGAAGATTCGGTCGCTGTAAAGATTGCTGCCGCTATCTTCGATAAGGGTGAGCAAAATGTGGCCTTCTACGATTCCAACTCCAATTTGCCAGGAATTTCCGATTGGATCGAACAACTGATTGCAGAGTCAACTGGTAAGAACCAGACCGGACGCCTTCCAATTGCCATTGAATCAGCATCTGCCTCAGTTGCAGGAAGCGCGCTTCGCATTTCTTTTGCTCAAGATGGCCAGTCAGATCTCACGGTAGAGGGAACTCTCGGTGAGCAATTTATTCTCTGGGAGTGGGTTACAGCGCTCCTCGGTTACAGCCTGAAAGTTGATCCATTCAATCAACCAAATGTAACTGAAGCTAAAGAGCGAACAGGTGCTCTTCTTTCAACGTGGAACGATGGACGAGTTCCTAAGTTCAAGGCAAATTACGAAGATGAACTCTTAGCCATTTACAGTTCATCCCAAGCAGATTCACTCGCTGGTCAATTGCAAGATTTCCTCAAGATCGAGGCCCATTACATTGCAATCATGGCTTATCTTGCTCGTGGAATTGATAATCAAACTCCGGAGTTACGTGAACTCATCGCTTCCAAGAGCGGCAAGGGAACTACCTTTGGTTGGGGACCACGCTTCTTGCACTCAACTGGACAGTTCCATAAGGGTGGACAACACAACGGAGCATTTCTGCAGATCACAGGTGAAAATCTTGGTGATTTAGCTATCCCCCACCAGAGCTTTACATTCCATACCCTCTTGATGGCGCAAGCCCTTGGCGATGGTCAGGCTTTGGCAGATCGAAAGTTTCCTCTAGTTCGCATTCACCTGAAAAATCGTGAAGCTGGAATTAAGGCAATAATTGCGGAGCTAAAGAAGATTTAGTCGTCGCCACGCAATTTAGCGAGGGCATCTCCCAAAATCTTTTCAGCTTCAGCCTCGGTACGACGCTCCTTAACGTAAGCAAGGTGAGTCTTGTAAGGCTCATTCTTGACTGGCATAGGTGGCTTATCTTTATCGAGACCTGCTGGGTAACCACAACGCGGGCAATCCCACTCATTAGGAATAGCGACTGTGCCATCCTCAGCGAATGATGGACGAGTTTCATGGCCATTTGCGCACCAGTACGAGACGCGGAAACGAGCTATCGCCTCACCACGCTCGGCTTCACCCATTGGGCCAGCACCAACGCGACTACCGCGGATTGCACTTCCTGCCATTTTTACTCCTTTAAAGACCAGCTAGCGTTCGGAAACTTCTTGCAGAACTCAGTGTTTCTACTTGAGATAGAGACCCAAGGCAACTACTCCAGCGAACCAGAGACCACCTACGACGATGGTGATGCGATCTAGGTTCTTCTCAACGACAGATGATCCACCGTAAGTGGATGAGACGCCGCCGCCGAAGAGGTCGGAGAGTCCGCTGCCCTTGCCCTTATGGAGGAGAACCAAGAGAACCATCAAAACGCTGGTAATCGCTTGAAGTATTGATAAGGCTAAAACCACGGTCAGGCTCCTTTTATTTCCTCACACGGCTCACCTGCGAGCAGGCGGGCAATTAGTGCGATTGGGTATACGGCTTCGACCCTCGCGGGTCAGGGGTACAGGATAGCGTCTTATGAGGCTACGCGGTGGAACCTAGCGATGCGGGCGAATTCCTCAGGGTCAAGGCTCGCTCCACCGACTAGAACGCCGTCCACATCGCTCTCGCGCATGATTTCGACGATATTTCCAGATTTAACTGATCCGCCGTAGAGGATGCGAGCTCCAGCAGCGATCTCATCGCTACCAATCGAGGCCAACGCCACGCGAATTGCAGCACATACCTCTTGGGCATCTGCAGGGGTTGCTGTCTTGCCAGTTCCGATGGCCCAGACAGGTTCATAGGCAAAAACGACCTTCTTGAGATCTGGCTTATGAAGTCCGGCGACTGAGGCAGCCAACTGATCAACGACAAATTTCACATGTTCTCCCGATTCGCGAATGGCGAGCTCTTCACCAATACACAAGACAGGAATCAATTCATTACTTAAGGCAGCCTTGGCCTTTGCAGCAACTACTGCGCTGCTCTCGCCATGAATCGCACGACGCTCTGAGTGACCAACCAGCACATAGGTGCATCCCAATTTATTGAGCATGGAGCCAGAGATATCTCCGGTAAAGGCACCAGATGCTTCTGGTGAAAGATCTTGTGCGCCGTATGTAAGGCGAAGGCGATCTCCATCGATCAAAGTTTGAACTGAACGAATATCTGTAAATGGCGGGAAGATAGCTACATCAACCGCTTCAAAATCCTTCTCCTCAAGTGAGTAAGAAAGCTTCTGGGTAACTGCAATCGCCTCAAGGTGATTGAGGTTCATCTTCCAGTTTCCAGCAATCAGTGGTTTACGCATTATTTAAAACCTCAATTCCAGGTAGTGCTTTACCCTCTAGATATTCAAGTGATGCTCCACCACCGGTTGAGATGTAACCAAATTCGCTATCTTTAAAGCCAAGTGCGCGAACGGCAGCCGCAGAGTCTCCTCCACCAACTACTGATATGCCTTGAACTTTTGTAAGACTTGTTGCAACGACCTTGGTTCCATTTGCAAAGTTAGGAAATTCGAAAACTCCCATAGGGCCATTCCAGAAAACGGTGTGGCACTTTTCAATAGCCGCACCAAACGCTGCTGCGCTCTCTGGACCAATATCAAGACCCATCTGATCTGAAGGAATTGCAGATGCGCTCACCAAAGTTGGTGTGGCATCGGCGGCAAATGTAGGAGCAACCACGATATCGGTAGGGAGTAAGAGTTCTACCCCAAGATCTTTGGCTTCTTGCAAAAGTTTCTTTACATCATCAAGAAGGTCTCTCTCAACGAGTGAAGTTCCAATCTCATGGCCTTGAGCCGCAAGGAATGTAAAGAGCATTCCTCCGCCGATTGCCAAGACATTGACCTTGCCCAAGAGATTCTTGATGACTCCGATCTTGTCTGAAACTTTTGCGCCACCTAGTACCACGCCATAAGGACGATCAGGATTTTCGGTGAGCTTTTTCAGCACATCAATCTCTGCAGCGACCAAGAACCCTGCGGCACTTGGAAGTAACTTCGCTACATCGTAGACAGATGCATGCTTGCGGTGAACCGCACCAAAGCCATCGCTTACGAAGAGATCCATGCCTGCCACGAGTTGCGCTGCAAATGCTGCGCGCTCTGCCTCATCTTTGGATGTTTCAGCAGCTTCGTAACGAATATTTTCAAGGAGCAAGATCTCCCCTGCACCGAGAGCTGCCTTCTTGGCATCAACTTCTGCTCCAACAATTTCCGAAGAGAAGTGCACTGGGCGATCGAGAAGATCACCGAGTCGATGCGCAACTGGGGCGAGAGACATTTCGGGTACGCGCTCACCTTTTGGACGACCGAGGTGAGCGGTAATAACAACGCTGGCGCCGTTATCTACCAAATATTGGATCGTAGGCAGCGAAGCCCGGATGCGACCATCATCGCGGATGACGCCCTCTTTGATAGGGACGTTCAGGTCGCACCGGAGCAATACTCGCTTACCTGCTACATCAAGTGATTGCAGGGTTGTGAAGCTCATTAGAGAGATTTACCTACAAAGGCAACGAGGTCTACGAGGCGGTTTGAGTAACCCCACTCATTGTCATACCAACCAAGGACCTTTACGGTTGAGCCGAT
>CANCUC010000008.1 GCA_947381255.1 Actinomycetota bacterium | reverse complement strand
ATCTGGAAGAAGTTTTTCTACGGGGAGATTTTTCTGCCAACTCTTACGGAGTTTGGTAGTCCACATCTCTTTCTCAATACTTGAACTCATTTCTGCCCCTTTCCTTTCTTGCTACCGGGAAATGGGAGAACCAGAGCTAGTCCGAAGACCAGCAACATCGAGAGGACGACGACTAGGTTCGTGATTGACATCTGGAACCAGCCGATATGTATGTATACAGCCTTGAGGTTCATGAAGTGGTGGAATATGCCCATAGAAGAAAGGTAGGGCTCTAGCTAGGCAATCAGTAGGTTCTGACGGATTTCTTTTCGTTGAACGGCAGGACTGAGTGCCAACACTCCTGCTAGAGTCCCATCTACTGGCAATTTGAGACCTGGAGTGTGCATGACTGATATAACGATTATGCAGCGGGAGCTCACCCCATTTGAGCACCTCGTTCTAGATCTGCTCTGCAAGGGCAAATCGAATGCGGCAATCGCTCATGACACTGCGCATACTGAAAAAGTTATTGAAAATACCGTATCGAGATCTGCACGCGTATTTGGCATTACCTCAGATGGTGATACGAATGTGCGAGTCCTTCTGGCTCTGGCATACCGCACACATTTTGGCGATGCCGCTTTTGAATCTTTTGGATTGCCTTGCCAACATTTGCAACCTGGTGCAGACGGCCGGATGTACTGCGCTCGCCACGTTGAATAAAGAATCGATTTAATACTTCACCGACGAAGAGGGAAAATTATGAAGATCGCAGAAACAATTTTCATCATCATCCATTTATTGAGCGTTGCCGGAATTGTTATCTTGCTTCTTACCCAAGCTGGAAAAGCAAAGAAGGTTCTGCCAAAAGGTCTAACCCACTCGGCGCTCACAGCTCTCGTCGCCGGTCTAGCTCTCGTTGGAATTCGAGATGCCCAGCATCATCAACATCCTTCGGAATATGCGGTCTACAACTACGGGACGATCGGTACAAAGCTTGTTGTTTTGATCATCATTCTGCTTCTAGCCTTCAAGCATGCAAAGGCAGAGTCGATCTCGCGCACCAACTGGGCGATTCTCTTAGGTCTAACTGTTTTGAATATTGGACTTGCAGGAACTCTCAAGTAATTGGGTACGTCCTCGACGCTTGTTCGACCACTGGAATTAAGAGATAAATCCCGCTGGCTGGAATTGTGGTCTGGCTATTTAACTTTTTACGAGTCCGAACTGACTCAAGCGCAGACCGAGCTCACTTGGGAACGTCTGCACGATGATTCATTTAACCTCAACGGCTTAGTTGCCGTTGTCGGTGAAAAAGTAATTGGATTCGCTCATTATTTGTACAGGCCATCGAGTTGGGCCGAGAAGGAATATTGCTACCTTGAAGATCTCTTTGTGGATGAAACTGTTCGTGGGGCTGGCGCCGGGCGGTCACTCATCGACGCGGTGATAGTGACCGCCCGTGCCAAGATGTCTGGACGGGTCTACTGGACAACTAAAGAGAGCAATACACGAGCCCGCGTCTTATATGACTCGTATTCGCCGGCCTCTGAATTTGTCCAGTATCGCCTGCCACAAACTTATTGAGTTGTGTTTATCTAAGGTCGAAACCCTAGATTCTTAGGCTTTCGCCTCTTCGCGGCGTGCATGCAAGAAACCAAGCAAAGCCAAGAGTAGGAAGAGGATTCCGCCGAGGTATGCGACGAGTGAGGCATACATTGCAATCTGACCGATCTGCCAGAAGGCATATCCGTAGAGCAACAATCCGCGAAGGGTTGAACCACGGAAGAGAACCTGGACCTGGTTAGCAAGTGCTGCATTTGATGGATCAGCTTGTGCTGCTGCGCTTACTTCAGAATAGGTCTTTCCGCCAGCGATCTCCTTGAGGTGAACTCCGATGAAGTGATCTGCATACACCTGAGCTTGACGACCGTTAAGCATCTTCTGACCGGCATACTTGGCAACCTGTGCTTGATCCGCTGCTGGCAAGCTAGTGATTGCACCACTACCTGCTGCTGGGAAAGTGACGTTCTGCTCAGCGAGCTGAGTCTTTACTTGGTTATTTGTGAAGGAATATCCCCACGTCATTAAGCCTCCGGCAAGGAGGAGGAGTGCTGCGAGCAGCAAGCCTGTGGTGCTGGCGACTTTATCTACAAATTTTCTGTTCACTAAACTTTCCTTTCGTCGATGTAAGGAAGTTGTCGAAACTCTTGTTACTCAAGGTTTTCCCAAGTTCCTCTCAAGAGCGATTTTTCACCTTCACACTCCCATTCGGAAGGCGGCAACACGGGGCTACCCCTCACCCCAGTGTGATTTGAGGAACTCTTAGCGCGGGAACTCTCAACTCTTGGTTTAGATATGCGGCCGTATTAAAAGCCTGCGTGTTGTGACCTTCTGCGATAAATTGAGTAGGTTACTGATACTCAACCCCTCACTAGCGAGGGACCCTCGGGAGGAAATCTTGAAGAAAACAGTTAAGTTCACTGCTCTCGCAGCGGCTTCGACTCTTGCAATCTCTATGGTTGGAATTGTCTCCGCTCCTGCGTCGCTCGCAGCCGCATCAAAGCCTAAGGTTTGCTTGGCTCTTGATACCGGTGGAATTGATGATCACTCATTCAACGCATCAGCTTGGGCTGGCGCACAATCAATGGCATCAAAGGCAACAGTTTCATACGTTGTTGCAGATGCAAACAACCCTGATTACACAGGCGAAGTAAAGTCACTTGTTGACGCAAAATGTAACCTCATCATCGGTGTTGGTTTCTTGATCACTTCAGCTGTTGATGCTGCAGCTGTTGCAAATCCAACAGTTAAGTTCGCACAAGTTGATGATCCAGGACTTGTCAACGGTAAGGCGATTCCAAACCTTCGTGGTTTGACCTTCGCAACCAACCAATCAGCTTTTGTTGGTGGATACCTCGCAGCTGGTTTCTCAAAGACCGGTAAGGTCGCAACATACGGCGGAATCAACATTCCACCTGTATCTATCTACATGGATGGATTTGCAAAGGGTGTTGCTTACTACAACAAGACCAAGGGTAAGAAAGTTGAAGTTCTTGGCTGGGATACCGCAAAGCAAGATGGAACATTCGTCGGTGGCTTCAGTGATTCAAACAAGGCTCTTCAGATCTCAAAGAACTTCGAACAACAGGGTGCGGATGTAATCTTCCCAGTTGCTGGTGGTCTTGAGAATGCAACAGCTAGCAACTCAGCTACATCACACAAGTCAGTAACAATCGGTGTTGACTCTGATATGTGGGGTCAGGTAACTGATGCCAAGATCAAGGCAGTCATCCTTAACTCAGTAACTAAGGGCGTAGGCACTTCAGTTGCAGCAGCTATCAAGGACACCGCAGCTGGCAAGTTCACAAACACCATGTACGTCGGAACTCTTGCTAACAAGGGAACCGGTCTTGCTGGATTCCACAACCTTGCAAGCAAGGTGCCAGCTAAGCTCCAACAAGAGCTTCGCGCATTGGCTGCACAGATCTCTTCTGGCGCTGTGGATGTAACCAAGTAAGGCATAGCAACACAAACTAGTTAGTCAAAAACCGAGAGAGTTATTATTAACTCTCTCGGTTTTTTTAATAAAGATTGCTTAAATTGGAGCACTTAGAGAAGGGTTCATTGTGTCACTTGAGTTGCGCGGGATATCCAAATCATTTGGTGCACTTCTAGCAAACGATTCGATTGACCTCCGGGTTGAGACGGGCGAGATTCACGCCATCCTCGGAGAAAATGGCGCCGGTAAATCAACTTTGATGAATATCGTCTACGGTCTTGTTGCCCCAGATAAGGGCGAGATCCTCGTTGATGATGTCGTTAAGAATATTAAAGAACCTAGTGACGCTCTCGCCTCTGGAATCGGAATGGTGCATCAACACTTCATGCTCGTTCCCGTATTTACAGTTGCGGAAAATATTGTATTAGGCCATGAGAAAAGTGGCTTTGCCGGAATTCTAGATCTCAATGAGGCTCGCGAGAGAATCAAGAAAGTCTCTGACCAATTTAATTTTGATGTAAACCCAGATGATCTGATTGAAGGTCTTCCCGTTGGAGTTCAGCAGCGCGTCGAAATTATCCGCGCCCTCATCTACGACGCGAAAGTGTTGATCTTGGATGAGCCCACGGCGGTGCTCACTCCGCAAGAAACAGATGATCTCCTCAAGATCATGAAGCAACTCAAAGAAGATGGAACTTCTATCATCTTCATTACTCACAAGCTTCGTGAAGTTAAAGCAGTCGCAGATCGCATCACAATTATTCGCCGCGGCAAAGTTGTTGGTACCGCCTCCCCTGATGCGTCGCAGAACGAGCTTGCTTCGTTGATGGTTGGCCGCGAAGTCGAGCTGGCGCCAGATAAGGGAGCTCACGCAATCGGAGATGTAGTCCTGAAAGTTGAAGGGCTCACCATCCGAGATGCCGTCGGTCGCGCTCTAGTTAATAACGTAAATTTCGAGGTGAAGGCTGGCGAAGTTCTCGCCATCGCAGGCGTCCAGGGCAACGGCCAATCTGAAGTTGCTCGCTCCATGGTAAATCTTGAGGAGCATGTCGAAGGTTCAATCATCCTTGACGGCTCAGAGGTAATCGGCAAAAGCGTTCGCGAATCACTCCATGCAGGAATCGCATTTGTGCCTGAGTCTCGGGAGTTAGATGGCCTGATCGGTTCAATGGCGATCGCTGAGAATCTCATCCTCGATTTACACGACCTACCTCCATATGCCAAGGGAATTCAGATGTCTCCATCTGTGGTCCTTGCTGAAGCCGAAAAGCGCAAGGAAGAGTTTGATATCCGTCTGCAATCGGTAAATGACCCCGTCTCCTCACTCTCGGGTGGAAATAAGCAGAAGGTGGTTTTAGCACGAGAGTTATCTAGACCAGTAAAACTTCTCGTTGCCTCACAACCAACTCGTGGTTTAGATGTCGGCTCCATCGAATTTGTGCATAAGCGCATCTTGGAGGAACGGGATGCTGGCCGAGCAGTTCTCCTCTTCAGTACAGAGCTTGATGAGGTACTTGCTTTAGCCGATCGCATCGCCGTTATGTATCGCGGTGAAATTCTTGCAATCGTTCCATCCGGTGTAACCGCCCAAGAGCTAGGACTACTAATGGCTGGTGTTGTTCATGCGTAAATTAACGATAAAGCGTCCTTCACTTCGCGCTCTCACCCTTCCCGGGCTCTCCTTTGTATTGGCGATGTTCTTTGGAGCGCTGCTGATTGCCTTCTCTGATTCAACAGTTCTCAAGCACATCGGTCATCCCGTTACATTTATTAAATCTGCAGGAGTGGCAATTTGGCAGTCCTACCTTGCACTCTTTGAAGGTTCGGTTTACAACCCAAGTTTGGCTAAGCCGCATGATGCTTTGCTCTCCTGGTATCCGCTCTCTGAAACTCTTGTCACCGCCGCTCCCCTGATTTTGGCCGGGCTCTCTGTAGCTCTGGCTTTCAGAGCCGGTCTATTTAATATCGGAGCGCAAGGTCAATTTATCTTCGGCTCGATTGCCGCCTCCTATGTTGGCTTCGCATTTCACATGCCTATCGGAATCCATGTAGTTGTTGCTGTACTCGCGGCAATTATTGCCGGTGCTATTTGGGGCGGATTGGTTGGCTTACTTAAAGCTCGAACCGGCTCACACGAGGTAATCGTCACCATCATGCTTAACTATGTGGCTCTCTACTTTTTGATGTGGCTGCTCGGCACTACTCGCTTCTTAAGACCTGGACGACGCGATCCCATCTCACCTGATGTTTTGCCATCAGCGAGAATGCCGCATCTTGCCGGAGATAACTATCGAGTGAACCTTGGAATCTTTGTTGCACTTGCGACCGCAGCTTTTGTTTGGTGGTTGCTCTCCCGAAGTACCTGGGGATTTAGATTTAGAGCAGTAGGAGCCAATGCGGCAGCTGCGAAAACTGCCGGAATTTCTGTTCCCTTTGTAATGACAGCAGTCATGGCCATCTCAGGTGGACTTGCAGGTCTCGGCGGCGCAGTTCACGTTCTTGGTAGCGACTTCTCGCTCACCAGCGGCACCGCCGGCAACTTCGGATTTGATGCTATTACCGTCGCACTCTTAGGTCGTGCAAAACCAATGGGCGTTGTCTTTGCCTCACTTCTCTTTGGAGCACTTCGCGCTGGCGGTGGAACGATGCAGGCAAATACCAATACTCCTATTGATATCGTGCTTGTCATTCAGGCGCTTGTGGTCCTCTTTATCGCAGCCCCATCCGTTGTGAAATGGGTATTTAGATTGAAGAACCTCAAAACAACTGGGGAGCTCACAGCGAAGGGATGGAACGGATGAAGGCTCTATCCGCTGCAGAACGTCGCCGTCGCCGAACTCTTTTCGTGATGGCAATACTTGCCGTTCTTTCAACGCTCATATTCGGCCTATTCCAAAAGAGTGGCCAGAACGTCACCTATGGATTCACCTTAGATAAAGAGTGGGTGCTCATTCAACAATGGGTTATTAGCTCAAGGACTGCCTCTCTGCTCTTTGGAGTGATCTCCGTGCTCGCATCAGCTGTAGCTTTTCTACAATTCCGCGCCGGTAGAACCATTGGGCTAGCGAGTGGAATTGGCTCCGCTGGAATCATGATGTCATTCCTCTCCTGGGCCGCTGCTGGAAAGTTCATTCCATTTACTGGACTGCTTCAAGGTGCCTTGCTTCTCTCAGTTCCCTTGATCTTTGGATCTATGGCAGGCGTGCTGAGCGAACGCTCTGGCGTCGTAAATATCGCCATTGAAGGCCAATTGCTTGCCGGTGCCTTTGTCAGCGGCGTTGTTGCAAGCCTCACCCACTCCACTTTCCTAGGTTTGGTCGTTGCACCTCTCGCAGGCTGCCTCATCTCAACCTTGCTTGCCGTCTTTGCGATTAACTTTTCAATCGATCAAATCATCTTAGGATTCGTTCTTAACGTTCTGGTCTACGGAATTACCGACTTTCTTTATAAGAAACTCCTCATTCCCTATCAGAGCACATGGAACTCAGGTCCAACCCTCGCGGCGATAAAGATTCCGCTGCTCTGGAAGATTCCAATTGTTGGCCCGATTCTCTTTGATCAGAGCATCATCGTTTATTTGATGTATGGAGTTATCTTCTTTATCAACTTCTCCCTCTTCAAGACCAAGTGGGGGCTACGTACCCGCGCGGTCGGTGAACATCCAACTGCTGCAGATAGCGTTGGAATTAAGGTCAACCGCTTGCGCTTCATGAACGTAATGATCGCGGGTATGGTGGCTGGTTTGGGTGGCGCGTACTTCACTGTTGGTGGCGTTGGTGCATTCAATAAAGAGATGACCGCAGGTAAGGGCTTCATTGCGCTGGCTGCTCTGATCTTTGGTCGTTGGACACCGTGGGGCGCAGTGTCTGCCGCTCTACTCTTTGGCTTTGCCGACAACCTGCAGAGCGTTCTTGGAATTATCGGCACTCCAATTCCATCTGAGTTCATGTTGATGGTTCCATATCTAGCTACCGTCATTGCGGTTACAGGTTTTGTGGGCCGAGTCCGAGCGCCGGCAGCAGACGGAACTCCATATAAGCGCGGAGAATCGCATTGAGCCTTTCAGAACTCCCAGTGATTGATTGGGATGCCTTGCATGCTGAAGCGAAACACATAATGAATATGGCTTACGCGCCATATTCAAAGTTTCCAGTCGGCGTAGCAGGACTAGTAGATGATGGCCGTATCGTGACCGGTTGTAACGTTGAAAATGCTAGCTACGGAATGACGCTCTGTGCGGAATGCGGAATGGTCTCCGATCTCATTGCATCTGGAGGAGGCAAGCTTCTTGCGGTTCTCTGCGTCGATGGAGAGGGAAATTTCCTCTCCCCGTGTGGTCGCTGTCGTCAACTCATCTTTGAACATGGTGGGGCGAATTGCTTACTCATGACACCAGCAGGTCCCCTTCCAATGTCTGAAATTTTGCCGTGGGCCTTTGGTCCAGACCAACTCACGTAAAGGATCCCCATGACTGAACCATTTGCCGCCGTAGAAATTATTAGCGCTAAACGCGATAACGGTGAACTCACTGATCCACAAATTGACTGGATTGTTGATGCTTATACCCGCGGTGTGGTTGCGGATGAGCAGATGTCTTCACTTCTCATGGCGATATTGCTTAACGGTATGAATATGCGCGAAATTTCTCGCTGGACCGATGCAATGATCAATAGCGGAGAGCGCATGAACTGGTCAGCACTCTCACGAAAGACCGCTGATAAGCACTCCACTGGTGGAGTTGGAGACAAGATCACTTTGCCCCTCGCTCCCCTCGTTGCAGCTTGCGGCGGCGCTGTTCCTCAACTTTCCGGTAGAGGACTTGGCCATACCGGCGGAACACTAGATAAATTGGAATCAATCCCAGGCTGGCGCGCATCTCTTAGTAATGAAGAGATGCTAAAAGTCTTGCAAGATTGTGGCGCGGTAATCTGTGCAGCAGGCGCTGGTTTGGCTCCTGCTGATAAAAAACTTTATGCCCTTCGCGATGTGACAGGAACTGTTCCTGCTATTCCATTGATTGCTTCCAGCATTATGAGCAAGAAGATCGCGGAAGGAACATCCGCTCTCATTCTTGATGTAAAAACTGGAAGTGGCGCATTTATGAGCGATCCACTTAAGGCGAGAGAATTAGCGCAGACAATGGTTGAACTTGGAAAGCGTGCAGGAGTTAATACTCGCGCTCTCATCACTGCGATGGATGTACCTCTCGGGTTAACTGCCGGAAATGCACTTGAAGTCCGAGAGTCAGTTGAAGTCCTTGCAGGCGGAGGCCCGGCAGATATCGTGGAGCTCACTCTCGTTATGGCCCGTGAAATGTTAGATGCTGCAGGCATTAAAGCGACTATGGATCCAGCAGATGCGCTGAAGAACGGTTCGGCGATGGATGTCTGGCGTCAGATGATTAGTGCCCAAGGTGGAGATCCAGATGCCAAGCTACCCGTTGCGCGCGAGCAGCATGTCGTTACCGCTGAGAGCAGTGGCGAGATTATTGAGATGAATGCCATGGCAGTGGGAATTAGCGCCTGGCGCTTAGGTGCAGGTCGCTCACGTCAAGGTGAAGCGGTTCAGGCTGGGGCTGGCATTGAAATTCACGCCAAACCCGGCGAACAGATTAAGGCTGGTGATCCTCTCTTCACCTTGCATACCGATGAATCTCCACGTTTCGAACGCGCACTAGAAGTTCTCCAGGGCGCAGTGAGAATTTCATCTACCGGTGAGAAGGTAGAGCGCCTTCCACTCATCCTCGAAAAGATTACGGGATAAAATCCAAACATGACTCTTGAAAAGAAGCCGACCCCAGATCAGATCAAACGCATTCCTAAGGTAGTTCTCCATGATCACTTAGATGGGGGCCTTCGACCTCAAACAATTATTGAGTTAGCCCAAGAGATTGGCTACACCAAACTTCCATTCCAAGAAGCGGGACCTTTAGGCGATTGGTTCTTCGAAGCATGTAACTCTGGTTCCCTCGAGCGGTACCTCGAAACCTTTGATCACACCATTGCAGTCATGCAAACTCATGAAGCCGTAGTTCGAGTGGCGCGTGAAGCCGCGCTAGATCTTGCTCGTGATGGCGTTGTCTACGCAGAAGTTCGTGGCGCTCCAGAGTTATTTACACAAGGTTCCATGGAGCTCGATGAAGTTATCGAAGCAACTACCGAGGGCTTCCAATTGGGAATGGCCGATGCCAAGGCTGAAGGTCACTCAATTCGAGTTGAACAGATTCTCTGCGCTCTACGTCAAAATGATTGGTCAGATGAGGTCGCTAAGAAAGTTGTGAAATATCGCGACGAGCACGTTGTTGGCTTTGATATTGCTGGACCAGAAGATGGATTTCCGGCCAAGAATTACCTCTCTGCATTTGATTATCTCCGCGCCCAAAATGCTCACTTCACAATCCACGCCGGTGAGGCATACGGCCCTGCCTCAATCTGGCAAGCAATTCAGATCTGTGGAGCTGAACGTTTAGGACATGGCGTTCGCATCGTTGAAGATATTGATTTCAGCGGTCCGGAACCCAAGCTCGGACTTCTCGCTAGTTATGTTAAAGATCGACGCATTCCACTTGAACTCTGCCCAACATCAAATTTGCAGACAGGCGCAGCTAAAGATTATGCGTCACATCCAATTGGAGTGCTTGAAAAACTTCGCTTCCGCATCACCATTAATACCGACAATCGCCTGATGAGCGGAACTTCCATGTCGCAAGAGATGGGGCACGTCGTTGATGCATTCGACTGGACTTTCCTCGATCTTCAGCGCGTCACAGTGAATGCCCTTAAGAGCGCATTCATTCCATTCAATGAACGCCTTGCCATCATTGAAGAGCTCGTAAAGCCCGCCTATCAACGCATAAGCGAGGAATAAAACTAGATTCCGATTGGATGCCAAACTGTCTTGGTCTCCATGAAATCTAAAATTCTCTTCGGTGACTTGGCGCTCTCAAAAACTCTGATTCGCTTGAGATTTGCCGCTCCAGCAAGTTGAGCATCCTTCAACTGCTTAGGCGTTAATCCAGATGCATCAATCGCATCAATGTCCATATGTGATGCGGTCCATGGTGCCAACTCAGCGGCGCTTCCTGTCAAGATATTTACTACTCCCCCAGGAAGATCACTAGTTGCCAGAACCTCAGCGAAGGTAATTGCGCTCAACGGAAATTTCTCAGAAGCAACTACGACTGCGGTATTTCCAGATGTAATGACAGATGCTATTGCTCCGACTAGATTGAGAAGTGAAGGTTTAGCTGCTGCGAATACTGCAACGACTCCGATTGGTTCAGGTGTTGAGAAGTTGTAATACGGCCCGGATACCGGATTTGTAGAACCAGCAATCGTAGAAATTTTGTCACTCCAACCGGCATACCAAACAAGAAGATCCACGCTCTCTTGCACCTGTTGACTTGCTACTCGAGGCGTAACGCCCTCTAGCGCGGCAATTTCAACAGCTAGTTGTTCGCTGCGACCTTCTAGGATTTCTGCCATTCGGTAGAGGATTTGCCCGCGGTTGTAGGCCGTGGCACCCGACCAACCTCCAAATGCAGAGCGCGCTGCAACAACTGCATCGCGTAGATCTTTGCGAGAGGCAAGAGCTGGGTTGGCGAGGTGATTTCCCTTGGAATCTTTAATCGCATAAACGCGACCAGATTCGCTGCGAGGAAAAGCTCCCCCAATAAAAAGCTTGTATGTCTTTAGGACATCAATGCGCGGAGTCACGGGAGTTGCCATTTCAATTGCTTCCCTTCAGATATGCGCTAAGGCCATGCCTTCCGCCTTCGCGGCCCCAACCAGACTCCTTGTAACCACCAAATGGGCTAGCTGGATCAAATTTGTTAAAGGTATTTGCCCAGATCACGCCTGCGCGTAATTTTGAGGCGGTCCAAAGGATCTTGGAACCCTTCTCCGTCCATACGCCAGCGGAGAGTCCAAAGGGGGTGTTATTCGCCTTCTCAATCGCCTCCTGAGGCGTTCTAAAGGTCAAAACAGAGAGCACTGGCCCAAAGATCTCTTCACGCGCGATGCGATGGGTTTGGGAGACTCCGGTGAAAATAGTCGGAGGAAACCAGAATCCCTCAGAAGGAATCTCACATGGAACGCTCCAACGATCCGCCCCTTCGCTATCTCCTGCCGCAGTTAACTCTTTAATTTTGGCCAGCTGGGCTGCACTATTTATCGCGCCAATGTCAGTATTTTTATCGAGCGGATTGCCTAGGCGTATATGGCTCATGCGTATTTTGAGTTTCTCTAAGACCTCATCGTGGATATTTTCCTGGACTAATAATCTAGAACCTGCACAACAGACGTGCCCCTGATTGAAGAAGATGCCATTCACAATGCCTTCAACCGCTTCATCAATTGCAGCATCGTCATAGATGATGTTGGCAGCTTTTCCGCCGAGTTCTAAGGTTGCAGATTTTTTGGTACCAGCGATAGCGGTGGCGATTAATTTGCCGACCTCTGTTGAGCCAGTGAATGCAATCTTGTCGATACCTGGATGGTTCACGATGGCGCTTCCAGTTGCTCCCGCGCCGGTCACGATATTTACAACGCCATCCGGTAATCCGGCTTGCTGACAGACTTCAGCAAAGAGAAGGGCGGTCAGGGATGTGGTCTCTGCCGGTTTAAGAACCACGGTATTTCCGGTTGCAAGTGCTGGCGCGACCTTCCAAGCCAACATCAACATTGGAAAGTTCCACGGAATGATCTGACCAACAACGCCATAAGGTTTTGGTGAATCTCCTAAACCAGCATGCTGCAATTTATCTGCCCAGCCAGCGTGATAGAAGAAGTGCGCCGCAACAAGTGGAATATCTGTATCGCGAGATTCACGAATCGGCTTTCCATTATCGAGAGTTTCTAATACTGCAAACTCTCTGGCGCGCTCTTGAAGAATGCGAGCGATGCGATAGAGATACTTTCCACGCTCTGCTGCAGGCATCTTGCCCCAGACCTTGGCGTACGCGTTGCGGGCTGCCAGTACAGCAAGATCTACATCTTTGGCATTTGCATCGGCAATCTTTGCCAATACTTTTCCGGTAGCTGGATTAATAGTTGGAAAGTACTTACCGGATTTAGGGGCGACGAATTTTCCATTGATAAAGAGCTTGTAACTATCGGCAATATTTACAATCGAGGTCGACTCCAGTGCTGGTGCATATTCAAAGGCGCTCATTTATCCACTTTCAGTCCAGGGTCACATATGAAGGGCTGGCGTAGTAACCATCCCTCATCTTCATTCTTTGGAGCAACAAATCATTGAGAAGGGCGCTTGCCCCGATTCTAAAGAGAGCGGGATTTAACCACTCCGGGCCAGCTACCTCGTTAACGAGTACCAGTTGCTTAATTGCATCCTTAGTGTTTCTAATTCCACCTGCGGGCTTAACGCCAATGCGAATCTTGGTTGCAGCGTAGTAGTCGCGCACAGCTTCTAACATCACAAATACGACAGGTGCCGTCGCTGCAGGTGCAAC
Source organism: Actinomycetota bacterium (assembly GCA_947381255.1). Classification (GTDB taxonomy): domain Bacteria; phylum Actinomycetota; class Actinomycetes; order Nanopelagicales; family Nanopelagicaceae; genus PALSA-747. The sequence continues at coordinate 465 of CANCUC010000008.1, read as the reverse complement.
TTTTCCAGTGCTTGTCTTGATGAAATCTGCTCCAGCGAGCATCGCTAGATACGAGGCTTTGCGAACATTATCTAGAGTTACAAGTTCGCCAGTTTCTAGGATGACCTTGAGATGCGCTTTATCGCCACAGATCTCTTTAATCTTGAGGATCTCGTCAAATACTTCACCATATCTGCCCGAGAGAAATGCTCCCCGATCAATCACCATATCGATTTCGCCGGCGCCTGCATCAATTGCATCCTGAGTATCTTGAGCTTTGACCTTAAAAGAGGCGCGACCTGAAGGAAATGCGGTAGCCACTGCGGCTACCGGGATATTTTTCCCGCCAATTTCATCGAGAGTGGTGCGAGCAATGTGAACCATGTCGTTATAAACGCAAACAGCGCCAACAGAGGGCACAGTCAGATCTGTGGCATCTGGTCGTACCGCCTTTGCACAAATGGCGCGAACTTTGCCAGGTGTATC
>CANCUC010000007.1 GCA_947381255.1 Actinomycetota bacterium | reverse complement strand
CCTCTAAACCTTTTTCAATCAAACGTTCAACAGCTTCAGCGCCACGAGCGACGAAGTCAGGGAGTTCTTTCTGTTCGGCACTTGAGAAAGGCTTTAATACCCAATCCGCTGGAGCTTGTGGGCCGGATGGACGACCCACGCCAAGCCTGACCCGGTAGTAATCAGGACCTGCGAAATGTTTGGTTATGTCCTTCAAGCCGTTGTGGCCGTTATCGCCACCACCTTGCTTGATGCGGATTGAGTTAAAGGGCAGATCAATCTCATCTTGAATAACGATTAAGTGGTCGGCAGAAACCTTGTAGAAGTCAGCTAGTGCTTTGAGTGGCGCACCTGACTCATTCATATACAACTTCGATTTTGCGAGTGTAAGTGGAAATTGTCCGAGATAGATATCGGCTATTTCGGTGCGAGATTTATGTGATGTAAATTTTGAATTGCTCGCCAGGTAATTAATGACCATATGGCCAATGTTGTGGCGGGTTTTGGCATATTGATCGCCGGGGTTTCCGAGTCCGAAAACCAGCCAGCGATCAGCCATGGTTAAGAGTTAGTTGCTATCGATTAGTTCGTAGCAGCAGGAGTTGCCTCTGCAGCAGGTGCGGCAGCAGGTGTCTCAGCATCTGATGATGTTGAGCGCTCTGACAAGTGAACAACCACGAGCTCAGGATCTGAGACGAGAGTTGTACCTGCAGGAAGCTTTACATCTGCAGCGGTCTTGCTTGTGCCTGCAGGCATACCGGTGAGATCAAGAACTAAGAATGCTGGGATCGAAGTAGCTTCTGCTTCAACTTCGATGGTGTTGTTAACGTGCTCGAGGATTCCATCCTTATCGAACTGACCTTCAGTGTGAACAGGAACTTCAACAGTTACCTTCTCACCCTTACGGACAACGAGAAGATCGATGTGCTCGAAGATTCCGGTCAATGGGTTCTTTGAAACTGACTTTGGAAGAACGAGCTCTGACTTTCCATCAAAGCTAACGTTGAGAAGCACGTTTGAAGCCTTGAGAGCAGTTGCTAATTCGCGTGATGGAAGAGCGACGTGTTGTGGCTCTGCGTTGTGACCATAGATAACGGCAGGAACTAAACCAGCCTTACGATCGCGGCGTGATGCACCCTTACCAAAATTGGTGCGCTTGCTACCGTTGATTTGAATCTCGGCCATTTAAAACTCCCTTGTAGTGAACGGACACATCACGTTCCAAGAGAGAACCCGTCGATTACGGATATTTCTATCCCTCGCCGGAACGAACCCTAAGGTTAGCGAACTCTAGGCTCTAATCAAAATTGCCTAGTACTCCCTTAAAAAGCCCCTAATAAACGCTGGTTTTAAGGCTTAGGAGTGACCATCGAAGAGGCTGGTAACGGAGCCATCTTCAAATACTTCCTTGATCGCGCGACCAAGGAGCGGTGCAATGGAGAGGACAGTCAACTTATCGAAGCGGGACTCCTCCGCGATTGGCAAGGTGTTGGTGACGACAACTTCACTCACGCGAGAATTCTTCAAGCGCTCAACTGCTGGACCTGAGAGAACCGCGTGGGTAGCCGCGACAATAACTTCCTTAGCGCCATCATCAAAGAGTGCATCGACAGCCTTGGTAATTGTTCCTGCGGTATCGATCATGTCATCGATAACAACGCAGGTCTGACCTTTCACATCACCAACAACGCGGCCGGTAACTGATTCATTTGGAATGCGAGGATCACGAGTCTTGTGAATGAAAGCGATTGGAGCTCCACCCAACATATCTGACCAACGCTCGGCGACGCGGACGCGACCAGAGTCTGGTGAAACGATAGTGAGGCGTGAGCGATCTACCTTGCTTCCCACATAATTTGTAAGAAGTGGAAGTGCGAAGAGGTGATCTACTGGGCCATCAAAGAAACCTTGGATTTGCGAGGTGTGAAGGTCGACAACCATGAGGCGATCCGCGCCAGCTGTCTTGAAGAGATCCGCCATCAGGCGTGCGGAGATTGGTTCACGACCGCGGTGCTTCTTATCTTGACGGGCGTAACCGTAGAAAGGTGCAACAACCGTAATGCGCTTCGCTGATGCACGCTTAAGAGCATCGACCATGATCAACTGCTCCATGATCTGCTTATTTACTGGAGCAGCGTGGCTTTGAATGACAAAGGCATCAGATCCGCGTACGGACTCTTCAAAGCGAACAAAGATTTCACCATTCGCAAAGTCATATGCGGATGTTGGAGTAATAGGGATGCCAAGTTCAGCGGCAACATCTTCAGCTAACTCGGGGTAACCACGACCTGTAAAGATCCGTAGCCGTTTTTCCGAGCTCAGTCGAAGTTCGCTCATGCTTCCCCCTGTACCTTGGTAGAGCCCTCAGTGGCCCCAGCTTTTCGTGCAGATTCTGCAGAGTTAGATCCCGCACGTTTGCGCAGAACCCACCCTAAGACATTTCGTTGTTTTGCTCTAGCAACGCCGATAGATCCGGCGGGTACATCTTCAGTGATGACCGATCCAGCAGCCGTATAGGCGCCATCTCCGACCGTCAGTGGGGCAACCAGCATGGTGTCACTGCCGATTCGGACATCATTTCCGATGGTTGTCTGGTGCTTTTCGACCCCGTCGTAATTTACAAAGATAGTTGCTGCGCCGATATTGGTACCCGAACCGATGGTCGCATCTCCAACGTAGGAAAGGTGCGGAACCTTGGAACCCTCTCCAACGACTGAATTCTTAACTTCGACAAAAGCGCCAATCTTGCTATCTGCGTGCAATGTGGTGCCAGGGCGAATGAAGCTAAACGGGCCAACATTTGCACCAGACGCAATCGTGGATTCACTCACGCGAGACTCGAGGATCTTCGCCCCAGCGCCGACTTTCACTCCATCAAGTGTTGTGCGGGGACCAATTACAGAACCAGATGCAACTGATGATGCACCGGAGATACTGCTGCCCGGAAAAATTGTTACATCGCGCTCAATCTCAACTCCGGCATCAATCCAGGTTGTTGTTGGATCAACGATCGTGACTCCATTTTTCATATGAGCATCGTTGATGCGATCGCGCATGATGGCGGTGCACTCTGCGAGTTGGCTTCGATCATTTATTCCAAGAGTCTCGGTGTAATCATTGGAGGCGATAGCAACAACACTTTTACCCGAGCTCTTAATAATTTCAATGACGTCGGTCAGATAGAGCTCACCTTGAGAATTGCCGCTCTTGAGCCCAGCAAGGGCTGCACGAAGCACTGCAATATCAAAGAGATATACGCCAGTATTGATTTCAAAAATTTCTCGCTCTATCGGATTTGCATCGCGCTCTTCCACGATTCGCTCTAACTCTAAATCCGCATCTCTCACGATGCGTCCATACCCAAATGGGTCTGGAACATGAGCGCTAAGAACACTTGCAGCAGCCTTCATATCGATATGCGCATCAAAGAATTCTTGGAGAGTTACCGAAGTTAAAAGTGGTGTGTCACCGGCAAGAATCAAAACCGAACCGAGATGTGGCGCGCTCTCTAGAGCCAGTTGCACCGCGTGGCCAGTGCCATTGCGCTCGGCCTGAACAACCTGAGTTGCCGAGGGAAAGTTTGCGGAGATATGTGCCCCAACTTTTTCGCGGGAGGCACCAACAACAATACGAAGTTCAGCAGGATTAAGCGGCGCAGTTGCAAGAAGTACGTGATCGAGAATTGGGCGTCCAGCAATCGGATGCAAAACTTTAGGAAGTTCAGATTTCATGCGAGTACCTTCACCGGCAGCCAGGACAATCGCGAGATCGAGCTGCTTCACTGCTCTCCCCCTCACTGCTGCGGTAGTTGCCGGGCGGTTCCAAAGTGGCTCTGCCACCTTATAAGCCAGGTGGCTAAGCATCTCGCTCCGCCACCAGGTATCGATCCTGGACCCTGGGCTTCAAAGGCCCATGTGCTAGCCACTACACAATGGCGGAACCTGAATTGTCCCTTATTAACGCCTGCGGAACAAATACGCTCCCTATTTTTGGGAGGGTGGGGTCAGGGATCTGCGAAATTACTGGTTTTTAAAGGGTTTCAATGACCCGGGCGCCATGAGTTGGCCCTGTGGTTCGCATTACCCCCGCGACAACTCCACTCGCGCTGAGGGCAACGGTGAGATCAAGTGCTCGCTCTTCATCCTGGACTAAAAAGGCAACCGTAGGCCCACTTCCGGAGACCACCGCTCCAAGCGCTCCATAATCAATACCAACATCTAGAACTAGTCGTAGCGCTGGACGAAGTGAACATGCCGCAGCCTGCAAATCATTGGAGAGAGATTTGCCGAGCAGCTCGGCATCTCCGGCACGAAGTGCTTGCAAAATCTGATCTCCCACTTGTGGCCGTGCAATATCTAAACCAGTACGCAGGCGATCACATTCATTGTAAACAGATTGCGTCGATAATCCTTGTGGCGCCATAGCAAGAACCCAGTTATATGTTCCGCGAGCGAGCACCGGAGTGAGTTGATCTCCGCGTCCACGGCCGATAGCAATTCCACCAGTGATAGCGAAGGGAACATCACTCCCCAACTCAGCCGCGATCTTCTCCATGCCATCACGCGAAAGCCCTAGTTCAAAGAGTGCATCGAAGGCGACAATCACTGCTGCTGCATCCGCGCTTCCGCCAGCCATGCCTCCAGCAACGGGGATCTCTTTCTTAATGAGAATAGAGATATCTGAATCTAAATCGTGAAGATCAATCATTAACTGCGCAGCGCGATAGGCGAGATTTGAGGAATCCGTTGGAACACCATGCATAGTGGAACCAGAAATATTCAAGGTAATTCCAGAACCGGGTGGAGCGAATTTCACGGTTACATCATCATAAATTGCGACTGCTTGAAAGACGGTAGTGACCTCGTGAAAGCCATCAGATTCCAAGGGTCCCACTGAAAGTTGCAGGTTCACCTTTCCTGGAACTCGGACGACTACTCCGTTACGCCTCATGGCTCTAGCGTATTGGCTATTGCCATAAAGTCGCGGAGTAAGAGGGTCTCCCCTCGTGCGGTGGGATCAATCCCAGCTTTTGCAATAGATGACTCTGCCGCCCCCGAAAAGAGTTGAGATAAAGCGCTTCTGAGCATCTTGCGCCGCTGCGCGAAAGCGGCATCAATCACAGAAAATGTCAGTGCTCTCTCCGATTCCTCGCCCGCTGCAGGATGGCGCACAAATCGAACCAAGGAAGAATCCACATTCGGGATGGGCCAAAAGACCTGCCTGGCAACGTTTCCCGCTCCAGTTAAATCTGCCCACCACGTTGCTTTGACTGAAGGCGAGCCGTAGTTCTTACTTCCAGGTGTTGCTACCAAACGATCAGCAACTTCACTCTGCACCATAACCACGCCAGAACGAATTGTCGGAAACTTCTCTAGGAAATGTAAGAGCACTGGAACTGAGATGTTGTAGGGCAAATTGGCGACCAAGATTGTTGGAGGAAGTGGCAACTCATGTGTAGTGAGCGCATCCTCATTTTTCACAATGAGACGTTCTGCTTCGAATCCATGGTTTGCAACTGTGATCGGGAGTTCTGCGGCAAGGCGAGAATCAATCTCTACAGCAACAACAGACTTAGCAACTTCTAATAGAGCAAGGGTCAAAGAACCAAGTCCAGGGCCGATCTCTAGCGCAACATCATCAGAATTAACATCGGCAATCTTTACGATTCGTCTGCAGGTATTGGCATCAACTACAAAATTCTGACCAAGTTTCTTTGTTGGATTAACTCCGATGCGAGCAGCGATCTCGCGTATCTCTGCGGCACCTAAGAGGGTTCCCACTAATCAAAACTTCCAAAGAGGCGAAGAGCATTTTCAGTAACGCAATCAGCAAGGTAATCGGCGCTTACATCACGAAGATCTGCGACGAAGCGCAGGATGTTAGCTACCTGGGCCGGAGTATTTAACGTTCCACGATGCGGGGCCGGAGCTAAGAAGGGCGAATCGGTTTCTATAAGCAATTGTTCGATCGGAACCAACTTGGCCGCTTCCCGTAACTCCGGCGCATTTTTAAATGTCACTGTGCCCGCAAAGGAGAGGATGTATCCGGCAGCTACACATTCCTTCGCCATCTGCGCATCGCCAGAGTAGCAATGGAAAATTGTCTTCTCTGGAGCCCCAACCTCAAGGAGGGTATCTAGAACGGCGCGGTGAGCATTGCGATCGTGAATGACAAGAGCCTTGTCCACCTCTTTTGCTAGCGCAATATGGCGCTTAAATGAGTAGAGCTGGCGATCTCGTAGCTCTGGTTCGGTGCGGAAGAAATCAAGACCAGTCTCGCCAATGGCACGAACTCTCGGATGTTTTGCGAGCGACTCGATAATTGCCAGATCAGCTTCCAAATCTGCAACAACTGGCGCCTCATTTGGGTGCAGCGCAACAGCCGCTAGCACTCGACCTGGAAAACTTTCAGCACATTTGACGCCCCAGGCAGATTGCTGTGCCGAGTAACCAACTTGGACGACGCGATCAATTCCAGCAGCTGCAGCCTCATCTAAGAGTGCGCGGATCTCATTGGAGTCTGCCTCACTCTCGGTGACGAGTTCCATGTGAGCATGAACATCAATGCAAGGGCGATTAAGTGGTTCTGGAACCGGTGCAGCCGGCCGCGGTTCTTTGAGCGAGTGGCGGTCGGACATCTACTCCGCTTTTTCTTCGAGCCGTGGGAAGAGAACTGCACCCTTCGTAACGCGAGATCCAGTTGGAAGTTGTCCCGGTGTAGCGACATCGCTGATCTTCTGCACTGAAATATCGCCAAGAGTTTCCTGCGCACCCAAGCTCTCCCAGAGAATCTGACAAGTTGCAGGCATTACGGGATTTAATAGAACAGCAAGTGCGCGAAGTGCATCTGCAGTGTTATACAAAACTTGATCGAGCATCTCTTTATTCGATGGATCCTTTGCCAGGATCCAAGGTTGTTGCTCTGTCACATAACCGTTTACGCGCTTACAGAAATCCATGATGGCATTTATTCCACCTTGGAAATCCAGGGCGGAGATTGCACTATCAGCGTGATCCACAGCCGTTTTGAGGGCGGCACTTAACGCCTCATCATTGGCAGTTGCTGGAATAACTCCGTCACAGTACTTCTCAATCATGGCAATCAAGCGAGATGCTAAGTTTCCAAAATCATTTGCAAGCTCAGAGGTATAACGCGCTGACATATCTTCCCAGGAGAAAGAACCATCACTTCCAAAGGGAATTGCACGTAAGAAGTAATACCTAAATGCATCAACGCCGAAGTGATCGGTGATATCTGAAGGTGCAATTCCGGTGAGCTTGGATTTGCTCATCTTCTCGCCACCAACGAGAAGCCATCCATGCGCAAATACCTTCTTAGGTAAAGGTAAGCCAGCGGCCATCAACATGGCGGGCCAAATCACAGAGTGGAATCTCAAAATATCTTTTCCAACTAAGTGCACATCTGCAGGCCAAGTTTCCGCAAATTTCAAAGCACCAGCGCTTCCAGCTTCATCACCTAATCCCACGGCAGTTGCATAATTGAGAAGGGCATCAAACCAGACATAAATAACTTGCTTGGTATCCCAAGGGACAGGAATTCCCCAATCGAAGGTAGAGCGCGAGATAGAGAGGTCTTGAACTTCACCTTCAAGAAATGAGATAACTTCATTGCGCGCAGATGCAGGCTCACAGGTAGATGGATCTGTTCTATATCGCTCGAGCAATGCCGGGGCGAATGCCGAAAGTCTGAAGAACCAATTCTCTTCACTCAAGATCTCACATGGAGTCGAGTGGGTAGGGCAAAGCCCACCCTCCAGCAGATCACCGGGGAGCTTAAACTCTTCGCAACCAATGCAATATGGACCTTCATACTTGCCGGCATAGATATGGCCTTGATCTTTCAGCCCTGAAAGAAAGCGTTGCACGCGCTCCATATGGCGGGGTTCGGTGGTTCGAATGAAATCATCATTTGCAATGTTGAGTGATTTCCAAACCGGCTTCCAAGCATCTTCTACCAACTTGTCGCACCACTCTTGCGGTGAAGTTCCATTTGCAGTGGCAGTGTTGAGAACTTTTTGGCCATGCTCATCGGTACCGGTTAAGAACCAGACTGATTCTCCGCGCTGTCTATGCCATCGAGTTAATACATCGCCCGCAACGGTCGTGTAGGCATGTCCGATATGCGGAGCATCGTTGACGTAATAAATCGGCGTCGTGAGGTAAAAAGATTTGGTTTCGGCGCTCATTGGGGAATCTTATCTTTCGGCTGGCTTGGCACTAACCATGGCATCAAAGACCAAGCGCTTGGGCAGATTGAGCTCTTTGGCGACCTGTGAAATCGCATCTTTACGGCTCTCCCCTGCCCTCTCGCGGGCACGCACTAAATCCACCATCTCATCCACCGAGCGCTCTTGCTGAGTTGGATCAAAACCAGCCAGAACCAGGGTTAACTCCCCGAGGATCTCACGTCCCGTACTCCACTCAAGGAGTTCGGCGAGTGTTCCACGGACAGTCTCTTCGTAAGTTTTGGTCATCTCACGGCAGATCGCTGCCGAGCGATTTCCGCCTAATATTTCGACAGCATCGAGAAGTGACTCTTGCAAACGGTGAGGAGCTTCAAAGAAAATTATTGTTCGCTCTTCTGTAATGAGTTTTTCATACCAACTCTTTCGAGCGCCAGAAGTTCTCGGCGCAAAACCTTCAAAACAGAATCGGTCAGTTGCTAATCCCGAGAGCAGCAGCGAAGTGGTTACTGCGCTCGGACCAGGCAGAACTTGAATTGGAATTTGATTTTCAACCGCAACGCGAATCAAGCGATAACCCGGATCACTAATTCCTGGAGCACCGGCATCAGTAATAACCAAGAGATCATCACCAGATTTGAGGATTGCGGTGAGTTGGTCGATCCTCTCGCTCTCATTGCCCTCAAAGTATGAGATGACCTTGCCTTGATATCGAATACCAAGATCACTTGTGAGGCGGCTGAGCTTTCTCGAATCTTCCGCAGCGATATATGGGGCGCTCTCCAACGCCGCATTTATCCGCGCAGTCGTATCCCCGGCATTGCCTAAAGGGCCACACGCCAGAATGAGCATGAGGCAATTCTCGCAGGCTTTAGGCTTAACCCATGACAATGCCGGTTCTGGAAAATAAAGCCTTGCGTGACCGGTTAACTGTCTTTGGGCTTGGCCTCACGGCCTTGACCTTCCGTCTCTGGAATCTGCGCTTCCCAAAGGGCTTTGTCTTTGATGAGGTTTATTACGCCCAAAATGCCAACTCTCTTCTGCATCACGGGGTGGAGTTGGATCCCAAGGGCGGAGCTGCGCAATTCATCGTTCATCCACCAGTAGGAAAATGGATGATCGCCCTTGGAATAAAACTCTTTGGGTTTCACGAATTTGGCTGGCGTATAAGTGCAGCGCTCATTGGCACTGCATCGATCATGATGATCTTCTATATCGCCCAACGTTTATTTGAGAACTACTTCCTCTCACTCTCCGCCGGAATATTGATGAGTGCTGATGGATTACACCTTGTAATGTCGCGAACAGCCCTTCTGGATATCTTCTTAATGTTCTTCACACTTCTCGCCTTCTTCTTTCTACTTCGAAGTCAGCATCTGGCAGCGGGTATATCACTGGGCTTAGCGGCTGCAACAAAATGGAGTGGGGTTTATTACTTAGTCGCCTACCTGGCTTTTACGCTCTATGTCGAGTATCGCCGCAATAAGGCGATGGAAGATGAAACTCCGATTCGCCATTTAGTACGAGAGAAATTATTAAAACGTGTTGCGCAATACATTCTGGTTCCAGTTTCGGTTTATTTGTTGAGTTGGGTCGGTTGGCTCTTTAATCGCTCTGGCTATGATCGCAATTGGGCGAATTCGCAGCCGGGTGGTTTCTTCTCCTTCATTCCAAGACCGATCAGATCGCTCTGGCATTATCACGCGGAGATGTGGAACTTTCACACGACGCTGACTGCATCTCACCCGTACGCCGCAAATCCTTGGAGTTGGCTGATTTTGGGTCGCCCCACCTCTTTCTATTACGAAGCACCACATGGGTGTGGCGCTGCTTCATGCGCTCAAGAAGTTATTGCACTTGGAACTCCACTACTTTGGTGGTCGGGAGTCGCAGCAATTGCGATCACCTTTGGTTATTGGATTGCCAGGCGGGAGTGGCAGAGCGGCTTACTTCTCTTAAGCCTTGGCGCTGGATATCTACCTTGGTTTAATTGGCAGAAACGCACTGTATTTAGCTTCTATTCGATTGCCTTCGAACCATTCCTTGTATTGATAATTGTCTACGTTCTCTCCAAAGTGCTGGAGCCGAATGAAGAGGGAGAGGTTTCAAAGTTTCGTAGGTATGCGAGTTATGGATACCTCGGTTTAGTCGTGCTTAATTTTGCCTATTTCTTACCGCTCTTTATGGGAAGCATCATTACTTATAGCCACTGGAGCTCATTGATGTGGCTTCCGAGCTGGATTTAGCTCTACTCGTTTGATGCCCAGTCGCGCTGCGCGGCCGCTTGCTCTGCCAACTCTTGATCGAAAAGTTCATCGCGTGCTGGAATCTCAAGTGCACTCTGGCGCTCTTGTTCTGCGCTCCATTTACCAGGGGTAGTTAAATCAATGGTGCGCTTTGGAGTAATCGCCTTTGGCGCAGTTGCATAGGTTGGGCGAGGAACGGAGACCGGTGACCAACCACTCTCTTCGCGCTTTTCAATAATAGTGATTGATGAGGAAACAGTGCGTTCGCTCAATGGAACCCATTGTTCAATAACAGTTTCGCTCTCGCTGCGTGAACGACGAGAGAGATCAATGCGGGCAGTTGGATCAACTTTAATTTCTGCTGCTGAGATTGCAGCGAGAGCGGCAAGTCTGCGCTTCTTCACTTGAGCGGCAACGACTTGGCGACGAACGTTCACAACATATATGGCGAGCGCAGTTACAGGGATTAACGAACCAACGGTTGGAATTACTCCCAATCCAATTCCACCGGCGGTGGCAAGTAGTACTGCAACAAGTCCACCAAGAACCGCTCTGCGGATTTTGAGAGTTTTAACTCTCTCCTCTTGATTTATTGGATCTGGAAAATTAGGGGTGGAGGCCACAATCTTCATGGCGCTCTTGTAACGCTCAGTTTCGCGACCAGATTGTGTCTCGTGTTGGCGCATCCAACGGGGTAAAAAGTAGGCAACCCACATTCCGATGATGATCAGATAGATGAGTCCGGAGGCCATGGAATGAAACAGTAATTCAGAAATAGGCGAAAAGTCGGCATTTGGGGCTTATGTCTCAATTGAAATTATTTGGGTTTTCCGCCACAAAAGTGAGGTGATCTCGCCAATCTCCGGAGATATGTAAGTAGCGAGGTCGCAATCCCTCAAAGATATAACCACTCTTTTCAGCGACTTTTCGAGATGCGTTATTTTCTGGGCGAAGATTTATTTCGATACGATGAAGCTGCAGAACGCTAAAAGCAAAGTGGGTCAGTGCTTTTACAGCTCGAGTGGTGTACCCCCTATTGGCATAACTCTGATCGATCCAATAACCAATGTGGGCACCTCTATATGCACCAAAGACAATTCCGCCCAAGGTTATTTGACCAATAAATCGCTCTCTCGTCCCATCTTGCAACCAGATCCCTAGAGAGATGGAGCGAAGCTCGCGACCCTCCTTGTTGTAATAGCGAACCATTTGAAAGAAATTTGGAAGCGGGCCATCGCTCTCGACGCGTGGTCTGGTCGCCTCCCATGGGGCGAGCCACATTGCATTCTTCCTACGAACCTTGTGCCAATGTGCGCGATCTCGAAATCGGAGCGGACGCAAGGTGATCTCCTGATCGGAGATGAGGTATGGCCAGCTCTCCATGAACTAAACGGTCTTATCCAGAATTATTACCTCTGCCAGCTCACCTGCAAGATAACCTGGTGAATCTGCGGCGACGGTAACGAGGGCGCTAGCCTCAGAGAGGGTGAAAAGTTGATCCTGATCCTCGAGCGCGAAAGCTGTTGGGATACCTGACTCAGAATTTTCCAAACGCGCGCGGATGAGTGAGGCGACTCCAATAGGAGATTCAATATCTGCAGAGATGAGGGCCTTGGTTGTCTGGCGGAATACATTCTTCACGCCAAGTAGCGTGCGAATCATGGGGCGAATAAATACTTCAAAGGAGATGTAAGCGCTTACAGAATCCCCAGGAAGCGTGATAACTGGAATACCGTCCTCGCCAATTATTCCGTAACAGTGGCGTGCGCTGCCTTGCAGATTTGGAACGACGCTCTCTACATCTCCGAGCTCTGCGAGAACTTCCTCAATTAAATCGAAGGAGCCATCATTGCTCTCGCCGCTTATCACGATGAGATCGGCTCGAACTAACTGATCTTCGATAACAGACTTCAACTGCTCACGATTTTCTGGAATGGTGTGAACGCGATATGCCAGGGCGCCAGCCTCTTTTGCGGCGGTCGCGAGCATCCATGAATTCGTTTCAAATTCCTCATGGTCGGCGATCATCTGGCCAGGTTCGACCAGATCATCGCCAGCTGAAATTATGACAACACGCGGATGAGGTTGGGTGGGTAAATTTGATAACCCGAGTGAGGCTGCTAGGCCAATTTGAGGAGATCGAATTCTCGCTCCTTTGTGGAGAACGATCTGATCGCCGACAAAAATGTCCTCAGCGAGAGTTGCTCCATGTGCATCCAGCAGCGGCATATCGAAGGGGGTAAGAGGGTGAGAAATCGCTAGCAATTCTGCCAACATATTCTTAACAGAAATCTGCGAATCCAAGGCCATGGTTTAACCTTACTTCGTCTGGCGAATATTGGAGTGGAGGTGCAATTGTGGAGTCAGCGAGAGAGAAAAAACGCAGGCTACGCGATGAATTACGCCGCGATCGAGAACTTAGATTCATGCCGGAAAGTTGGCTACATATACTGCAGTCAACGGAGTTGCGCGATGCGAAGCTAATCGCCTCTTATCGTTCTTATGGATTTGAACCTGAGACCAGGGATATCAACGCGGAGATTATTCACCGTGGCAAAGTTCTACTCCTTCCACGCACATTGCCAGATAACGATATCGAGTGGGTCATCTGGGATGGCGATGAGCAACATCTTAAAAAGCGCGGTAAAACTGAAGAACCCATTGGTCCAAAATTCGAGGATGAATCAAATATCGATGTAGTTATCGTTCCTGCACTGGCCATTGATCCCTTTGGAAATCGCATGGGACAAGGGGGCGGTTCATACGATCGCGCCTTATCGAGAACATCTGCTTGGAAAGTTGGAATCGTTGGAGCGGCAGAATTAATTCACCATACTTTGCCAACTGAGGATCATGATCAACCCCTCAACGCTGCGGCTACGCCAACTTTACTTGTGCGTTTTAATCAGGATGATCTAAGTCGCCCTTAGCCAGCGTTGCTAAATATTTGTTGTACTTTGCAAGCTCATCCTCTTCACCCATAGCAGCTGCTCGATCCGCAGCGCGATCAATTCGGCGAGCCTCCCTTGAGTCATCGCGCATCCATTGAATGAAAGTTGCAATCAGCGCTAGCAATATCGGAATCTCACCCAGCAACCAACCGATAGATCCACCCAAGTGTTGGTCGGCCAGCAGATTTGTATTCCAAGGTCGATGGAGCGAGGCGAAATATCCTCCATCTAATAAGGTGGTTGTGGAGAGAAGTGCTATCGAGAAGAAGGCATGAATGCTCATCGCCGCGAAGAGCACAATGATGCGAACGATATGAGGAATCTTTCGAGGGTTGGGATCGATACCAACGATGACATAGAAGAAGAGGTATCCGGCGAGAAGGAAGTGAAAATCCATAAGGACGTGCCCAGCATGTGATTGCATCAACTTCCCAAAGAGCGGGGTCATGTAAAGGGCGAAGAGTGAACCATCAAATAGTGCAAGCGCCACGACAGGGTTAGTCATAATGATGGAGTACCGCGAATGTATGACTGT
>CANCUC010000006.1 GCA_947381255.1 Actinomycetota bacterium | reverse complement strand
CCCATCATTCTCGCCGCTCCTCCGATGTGCTTTAACAAATCTGTGGCACGTGCTGGATCATATTTCTCGCCAGTTAACTCCGCGATCTTCCCCCAGAACTTTGCGCCGGTTGCAGTTTCGCGTTGTGGCCATACATGACTTCCAATGCGATCAATAATTCGCGCTAATTTTGTAACAGCGTTGTCATGGTTGATGAAAGATCCATGGCCTGCGGTTCCATGCGCCGTAATTTCCATCCATTGAATTCCCTTTTCAGCGGTCTCAATGAAGTAGAGGCGATGTCCGCCGGTAATGGTTACGGAGAATCCACCAACTTCTGAGATCGCCTCAGAATACCCTTCGAAAATCTCCGGACGGTTGGCAACCATCCAACGTGACCCAAAGGAGCTCCCGGCCTCTTCATCGGCAAAGAAGACGAGCAGAATATTTCGAGGTGGAACATATCCAGTGCGAGCCCATGATCTGGCAATCGCCAGGAACATTGCATCGCCATCCTTCATATCAACGGCGCCGCGGCCGCGCACATAACCATCCTTGATATCGCCAACGAAGGGATCAAAACTCCAATCAGCGGCATTGGCAGGTACAACATCGAGGTGGCCGTGCACAACCAAACCTGGACGATTTGTGTCAGCTCCTGCAATGCGGGCGACAACGTTGAAACGCTTTGGACCAGTCTCGATAAGTTCGGAGTCGATACCTACTTCAGCTAACTTAGCAACGACAAATTTAGCGACCGCCTCTTCATCGCCCTTACCCTCTCCATAATTAACGCTAGGGATTCGGATGAGCTCCTGAAGGAGTTGAATGCAGTCATCTTCGAGTGAGATTAGGTCGGCGGTTTCCATATCCGCATTCTGCCTTAACGGCCACCTAACTGCCACGAAGCCTTGGCATGGCTAGGTCATTTGTATTGGTATCCTTGGTCACTCAGCCGGCCCTTGGGCCAATGGCTGCACCGGTCCGGGTGGCGGAATTGGCAGACGCGCTAGCTTGAGGTGTTAGTGCCCGCAAGGGCTTAGGGGTTCAAGTCCCCTCTCGGACACAAGTAAGGTACTTTTCCCTCCATGACAACTTTTGACTCACAAACCCGCGGATATGCAGTTCTCGAAGCCCAGGCACCACTCGTGCCTTACACCTTTAACCGACGCGAACTCCGTCCTGGAGATATCGCCTTTGATATCAAATATGCAGGAATCTGCCATTCAGATATTCACCAGGCTCGTGAAGAGTGGGGCGGGGCTATCTTCCCTATGGTTCCGGGACATGAAATTGTCGGTGTGGTATCTGCGGTCGGAACAGGTGTTACCAAATTCGCTGTGGGCGACACGGTTGGCGTTGGAGTCTTCATCGACTCATGTCGTGAATGCGAGAACTGTCTTGCTGGCCAACAGCAGTACTGTCAAAAAGGCATGACCGGCACCTATAACGGTTATGAAAGAGATGGCACCACAGTTGCTCTAGGTGGATATTCGAACAAATTTGTTATCGATCAAGATTATGCACTTAAAGTTCCCGCCTCATTAGAACTTGCTGGAGTTGCACCGCTGCTCTGCGCTGGAATAACCCTCTACTCCCCTCTACGCCATTGGAAGGCTGGACCGGGAATGAAAGTGGGAGTTATCGGATTAGGCGGCTTGGGACATATGGGCGTTAAATTCGCTGCGGCCATGGGCGCTGAAGTTACAGTCTTCTCGCACTCGGCCAATAAGGAGACAGATGCCAAGGCGATGGGTGCCACTCATTTCGTCGTGACGAAAG
Source organism: Actinomycetota bacterium (assembly GCA_947381255.1). Taxonomy (GTDB): domain Bacteria; phylum Actinomycetota; class Actinomycetes; order Nanopelagicales; family Nanopelagicaceae; genus PALSA-747. The sequence continues at coordinate 13,163 of CANCUC010000006.1, read as the reverse complement.
ATCCGAAGGTCTTTGCAGAGAATGCGGAATCATTTGATTTGATCCTCAACACCGTTTCTGCCGAACTAGATATCAACCAGTACCTCGGTCTCCTTAAGCTCGATGGCACTCTCGTTGTAATTGGTTTACCCGGAAAGCCTTATGAGGTCACAGCATTTAACCTGCTCCGTCTTCGCCGCTCCCTCGCGGGATCGATGATCGGTGGACTTCCAGAAATCCAAGAGATGTTGGATTTCTGTGCTGAGAAGAACATTGTCAGTGATGTGGAAGTAATCAATGCGGATTACATCAACGAGGCTTACGATCGCACCGTTCAAAGCGACGTTAAGTACCGCTTCGTGATTGATGCATCTACCTTCTAAATATCAAATAAATTGATGCGCCGCTAGCGCAACTAGCGGCGCAAAGATTAATGCGGGAAGTAAATCTCCAATGGAGATGAATTTAATATTGAGAAGACGAAGTCCAATTCCAAAGAGCATAACGCCGCCCACAGCCGTCAGTGATTGCACCTGATATGCGGTGAGAATATTTCCCAGGAAATATCCGATCCCGGTCCACGTGAATTGGTAGATAGCCACAGGAATCGCGGAGAAGGCAACACCCCATCCAAAGGTTGTCGCAAATGCCATGGCTGCAAATCCATCCAATGTGGATTTGAGAACTAATTGTTGGATACCGGTGTGCATACCGTCGCTGATGCTTCCCAAGATTGCTAGAGGACCGATTGCAAAAAGTAGAGATGCGGCCATGAATCCTTCAAGGAATGAGCCTTTATCCCTAGCTCCAAATCTCTCTTTAATAGCAGATCCGAAACTTTCTAATCTGAGTTCTATTTTGAGGAGATAGCCAACTACTCCACCAATAATAAGAGCTGCGAGCGTGCCAAGGGTGGTCCATCCCTTAGGAACTGCGCTTACGAAAGAGTGAGCCCAGACGCTGCGCAAATTATCGGCAGCATTTATGAGGGTAATACAGCCCAACACATCTGTAATTAATATCCGAAGTTTCTCAGGAAAGCGCGCTCCACCGAGCATGCCTAGCGATGAGCCGAAAACGATCGTCGCTACATTTATTACTGTGCCTATTCCTACAAACATTAGTTAATAAGACCGAACTTAATGATTGAGATAACTCCAACAAGTAGGCAGTAGTAGGCAAAGGGACGCAAGGAATTTGTTTTAAACCAACGTGTAAGAACGCGAACAGAGAAAATTGTCGCAACGAACGCTACTGCTGCTCCAAAGGTAAGGGCTCCGTAGGAGCCGGCCAACTCTCCATTGCCAAGCTTCGGAAGTTTGACGATTGATGCTCCAAGAATCACGGGAAATGAGAGTAGGAATGCGAAATCGGCCGCTACTGAACGCGAGAGTCCACGGAGCATCCCAAATGAAACGGTGATTCCAAAACGACTAATTCCGGCGAAGAGCGCGGCGCTTTGTCCAACTCCAATGACGACTGCTTGACCTGGAGAGACGCGTTCTACGATGGCAAGATTCTGATCGTTCGGAACAGAATGTGTATGCCTCCGTGAGGTTAGACGCTCTGTGCCGAGCAAGATCGCTCCATTGATGGTGAGGAAAATTGCCGCACTAAGAGGCTTTTGAAAATTACGCTGGAAGAATCCGTTGAAAGCCAATCCAATGAGTGCAACAGGAATTGTTCCCAGAACCAGAAGCCAGAAAATTTTGAATGCAGGCGCGTGCTTTCTCCACGAGAGAAGCGATTTAAGAATCTCAATCCATCTCGGTGCAAAAACTATAAAGAGAGCGATCGCACTTGCTAGGTGCATGGCGACGGCTACTAAAAGATATTGGGGGGTATCTGAGAAGGCCCGCCAAGAACCTCCGAGCCAAGCTGGAACTAAGACTGAATGACCTAAACTCGAGATTGGAAAGAGCTCGGTGATTCCCTGAATCAAGCCGGTTATACCTGCTTGCAAGAATGTGAAATGAAACATCGTCTCCCCTACCTCTCGTTGGCACGGGCGAAATATCTCCCGCCTTCCTTTTGAATCCTTACATCGATTCCATATGCCAACGAGAGATTTTCAGAGGTTAAGACCTCGTCAATCCCACCTTGGGCTACAACAAGTCCATCGTTAAGTAGCAGACAGTGTGTGCTTCCTTGGGGAATCTCTTCGACATGGTGTGTGACAATTATTGTCGCTGGGCTGAGCGGATCTACAGCTAAATTGTTCAATCTACGAAGAAGATCTTCGCGTCCACCAAGATCCAAACCTGCAGCCGGTTCATCCAAGAGTAAGAGTTCTGGATTTGGCATGAGCGCTCTGGCAATCTGCACCCGCTTCTTCTCACCCTCACTTAGCGTGCCAAAAGTGCGATCCTTAAGCTCTCTAACTCCAAGGATTGTAAGCAAACTCAGCGCTCTGGATTCATCCCAAAGGTCATATGTTTCTTGCCAACGTCCGACAATCGCATATGCCGAAGTCATGACAACATCCAGAACAGACTCATCTTCAGGAATCAATTCGACGATACTTGTGGATGTCATTCCAATCCGTGGACGCAATTCAAATACATCGGTCTTTCCCATTGGGGATTCCAATATCTCCACTTCACCGCTAGTGGGATGTATTAGCGATCCGACCAGTGAGAAGAGCGTGCTCTTTCCAGCTCCATTAGGACCAAGTACAACCCAACGGTCTCCTACCTGAACAGTCCAGGAGAGAGGGCCTAAAATAGTTCTGTCCCCGCGCACCACCGAAGCGTTCTTAACTTCCAATACCGGCTTCACAAGGGTGAAAGATACCCGCTTATGCCGGCCTAGACGCTAATCTTCGCTACATGGCTCTCGATCAATCAAAATTTACCGCCCTAATCCTTCTCTCGGCCGCCGAGCGCGAAGGATTGGAAGAGGCACTCTTAAACGTCTTAGCACCCTTCTCATTAAAGATCGAGGAGAAGCAGAAAATTTCCCTGCGAGGCCGTCTTATCTTGGGAATTTTGATTTCATGTGACCCAGCCCATGTCTTGGCCATTGAAGAGGATCTCAATCAATTTGGCGCTCAGCAAGGAGTCGATGTCGCTATCGACTACTCAGAAGAGGATTCAAATTAGTGCCTTCAGATCGGAAGTTGATCTTGTTGGATATGGACTCCACCTTTATTCAACAAGAGGTGATTGACCTGCTCGCGAATCACGCTGGCGTAGGTTTCGAAGTCGCTGCCATAACTGAACTATCAATGCGCGGTGAGATCGATTTTAAGGAATCCCTTGCTCGTCGCGTGGCACTCTTAGAGGGCTTATCTGAAAGTATTTTAAGCGAAGTTCGTTCTGAGATTTCTCTATCTATTGGTGCCCGCGAGATGGTTGAAGGTCTTCACGCCGCAGGTCACTGTGTGGCCATTGTTTCAGGCGGTTTTGAAAATGTTATCGCTCCCCTCCTAGATGCCGAAGGCATCGATTATTTCAAGGCTAACTTGCTAGAAATTACTGATGGAAAATTGACTGGCAAGACCATTGGTCAGATTATCGATCGCCAGGCGAAGGCAGATTATCTCCAGGAACTGGCAGAAAAACTAGACATTCCTCTGAACCAGACTGTTGCTATTGGTGATGGAGCAAATGACTTAGGGATGATGGCTATTGCTGGAATGAGCATTGCCTTTAATGCAAAACCGGTCGTTCGAGAATTTGCTCAAGCCAAGATAGATGATGGAAATCTGGCCAAGGTTTTAGAGCTAATTGCTTGAGGTTTTACAAACGACAGGCGTGTATGTCAGTTACCAATATTCCTCGTGCTCCAACTCTCCACAAATCATCCATAATGCGATTGATATCGCTGCGTTTAACCATCGCACGCACCGCATTCCAATCACTACGTTGAAGTGGTGAGATTGTTGGAGATTCAATGCCAGGTGTAAGTGCACAAGCGGCATCTAAATACTCTGACTTAACATCGTAATCAACCAGAACATACTGACGTGCAATAACAACTCCCTGCAAACGTCGTAGCAAAGTTTCCACCTCGGCTGAACGAACAACCGCAGGACGTTCAATCAAGATTGCCTCACTATGTAAGATCGGATCACCAAAGATTGCCAAACCTGCTTGGCGGAGGGTGCCACCGGTTGAAACGACGTCGGCGATAACATCTGCAACACCAAGTCTCACCGAGCTCTCCACTGCACCATCAAGTCGAACTACCTCAACCTTTACGCCAGTAGATTCGAAATGATTTGCAACCAAGCCCGGGTAGGCGGTCGCAACTCGCTTTCCCGAAAGATCTGCCTCGGTATAAGAAGTGCCAATTGGGGCGGCAAATCGAAAGGTGCTCTTACCGAAATCGAGAGCCAAAATCTCTTCCGCTTTCGCTCCGCTATCAATCAAAAGATCACGGCCAGTAATTCCAACTTCAAGTTCGCCACTAGCAACATAGAGGGCTATATCTCTAGGTCTTAAGTAGTAAAACTCAATCTCATTCTCCGGATCAATCAAGGTGAGATCTCGAGCATCACTCCGTTGGCGGTAACCTGCCTCTTTAAGCATTGCGATAGCAGAATCAGAGAGTGAACCTTTATTGGGAATCGCGACTTTTAGCATCATTCCACCTATTACCTAGAGAACCTTGTATATATCTTGAGGTGTTATTCCACGCGCCAACATCAGAACTTGGAGGCGATAGAGCAGTTGGGAAATTTCAAGGGCTAGCGCTTCATCGCTCTCGTGTTCAGCGGCGAGCCAGACCTCCCCCGCCTCCTCAATGATTTTTTTGCCCATCGCATGGATGCCCGCATCTAGGGCTATGACCGTGGATGAGCCTTCAGGACGTGTAACAGACTTCTCTGAAAGCTCAATCCACAAATCATCAAAAGATTTCATGGCTCTATTCTAAGTGGAGCCTATGGAATCTCGGGTCACATTACGCCAGCGCGGGAACCTTCTCGCGCTTTGCTGCCAACAGCCAGACTACAAAACCCCAGATTACGAAGGCCCCATAGAAGACATACATAGCCGCAGTTGGGTAATAGTGGCCTCTAATATCTAGCGGTACTCCGACAGCATCAACTGCGATCCAAACCAGCCAAAACTCCACAAAGCCACGAGCTAGTCCATATGTTGCGAGAGCTGTGCCGGTAAAGATCCATGAATCTGCCGCTACGTTCCATGACCCACCGATTGCAGTAATTGTGAAGAATGTGGCGAAATAGAAGGCGATCGTTGCTGGGATAAGCACCAGCTTCTCATTTGTTGTGGTCCAACGAATTTGAACTGGAGGTTTGCCATCATTTCCAGCTCTCTTCCGATTTTGGCTCCATTGCCACCACCCGTACAGACTGACAGCGATGAGAAGGAGTTGGCGTCCAGCTTGACCCAGCATGATACGGCTGGTCTGATGCGGATCCCACATGCTTCCGATGAAGAGAGTAAAGAGAAGGACATTTCCGATAATCCCAATCGGCCATGCCCACATCTTTCGACGCATTCCGAGAAGCGCGCTGCCAAGCCCGAAAATGTTTCCGATAATTTCTTTCCAGTAAATTGCTTGTGTGTATTTATTTCCAAAATGCACTTGTGCATTAAAGAGCCAATGAATAACTGACAAAGGTTGTTCCCCCTTATTGGATAGGTAGCGTTTAAGTTGCACGCATCATCCGGGGGTGACAAGCAAGAATCGGGCCCTGCATGCATGCAGTAGCCGATCCTTTACGTGTCCCTCTCATCCGGACTTTCACCGTCGGTTCTGGAATTTCACCAAATCCACCGTTAACTGGATGCCAACGGGTCGCGGACTTTAACCGCCGGTTCGGAATTACACCGACCCCGGAACAACGTAGGTGAATTCTCTCATAAAGGTTGAGAGTTTCCAGTTTTGACTAGATTGAGGCGGCTAAACGGAGTTGAGAGATCATTTCAACTGGGTTTTGAGCTTTGTATATAGCGCTCCCAGCCACAAAGGTATCCGCACCAGCCTGAGCAGCAATAGCAATCGTCTCCAGAGAGATCCCGCCATCAACTTGGAGCCAGGGAGCCGACTTCGACAATTTCAATATTGCCTTCCTCGCCTGCTCAACCTTGCCCATTTGATCGGCCATGAAAGATTGCCCACCAAAACCTGGTTCAACGGTCATGATGAGAAGCATGTCAATCTCCCCCAGGAGATCTGCGATGGATTCAAATGAAGTTTTGGGTTTGATAGCCAATCCAACTCTCACGCCATTGCTCTTCAAGTTGGCAATAGTTGCGAGTGGAGTTTGGCTTGCCTCAAAATGAAATGTAACGCTGGAACTTCCCGCTTGCGCATAGCGCACTGCATCACGATCCGGATTTGCGATCATCAAATGCGAATCAACCGGAATCATTGAATCTTTAATGATGCGTTGACATTCCTCTAAGGAGAAGGTCTGATTCGGAACAAAAATATTATCCATGACATCAAGATGTAGGAGATCTGCCGTTGCTACTCGATCAATCTCCTCTTTGAGGCGCGAGTGATCTGCATTAAGAATGCTGGGGCAGATGCGAATCGTCACGATGCAATCCTATCTAGAAGTTACTTCGCTCTAAAGAGAGCCAAGAACATGGAATCGGCATTATCTTCATGAGTCCAGAGCTGCATAGTGCCTTCTGTGCCTACGCTCCGAGATGCAACTTCATCGGGGAGAAATTCCGACACGTTCAACAATGAGAGTTGAGGATTACGATGAAGAACTTCAAGAACCTGCGCCTTAGTTTCCAAGAGGTGAGGAGAACAAGTGACATATGCCAGCACTCCCCCTGGGTTCAAGAGGGATATTCCAGCGGTCAATAACTCGCGTTGTATTTTCACTAACTCTTTGAGGTCTGCTGGCGTTCGGCGCCATCTAGCTTCTGGTCTGCGACGAAGCGCACCGAGACCAGTACATGGTGCATCAATAATGATTCTGTCATATTTGATACCGAGAGCAGGTAACTCTTGTCCTGAATGAACCATCACATTCTCACGCGGAATAACATGAGATACAAGACGCGCACGATGCTCACTTGGTTCATTAGCCATAAATGAATCCGCTGGCCGGTTCAGTGCAAGATCAGTGAAAACTGCAGAAGCTTTTCCTCCCGGTCCCGCGCACATATCCAACCAACTGAGGGACTGCGATTCATTCATGGCCGTATTTAAAAATATTTGAGAAACAATCTGTGATCCGCGATCTTGAACACCAGCACGCCGTTCGTGAATCGCGGTATACATTCCTGGCATCTTCGCAGATTCAACGCCGTGTAAAGTTCCGGCAATTCGCTCTCCACCCTCTGCGAGCAGCTCTTCTACTGTGCTTCTACCTGCCCAAGCAATCAAATGTGGTTTCGCTGGAGAGTTATTTGCGCGCAACAACTCCTCCACTTTTGCCCAATCCTGCAATTGATCATAAAAGGCAGAAACTTCCCATTCAGGATGAGAGAAGAGAATTGAAAGTTTTAATTTTGGGTCTTCTATCGCGGAAATATCATCTACAAAGGAGGAATCAGTTGAAATCTTCCTCAAAATTGCATTTACAAAACTAGCCTTGGATTCCCCAATAGTTGCGCGAGCAATTTCAACTGTTTCACCCACGGCCGCGTGATCTGGTACACGCATCTCGGTGAGCTGATGAGCGCCCATGCGCAATAGATCCACGATTCCTGGATCCAACTCTTCGAAGGGGCGATCTATATGTCGCATTATTTGCGCATCGTGCCTGCCCTGCATACGCAATGTTCCATAGCCAAGTTCAGTGGCAAATGCCCGATCTCGCTCTTCTAGTGACGAATCAGCGAGGAGTTCTGGTAAGCGTAAATTCGCATAGGCGCCTTGACGATTAACTTGAGTGAGTAGATGGAAGACTAGAAGTCGAGCCGCCTCGGGTTTTGGCTTTCGGCCGACATTAGCCACTATTCGAAGCGCTCCCCTGGCTCCAAACGAGCCCCGCGCGCAAAATCTCCACCACTCATACGTTTCTTACCGGCTGGAGTTAGTTCAGCAATTGTTAAAACGCTATCGCTGCAACGAATGAGGAGTTCACCTTCGACCAATTCGACCTCACCGGATTTGCCAAGCGAATTAGGTAGTAGTGACTCTTTAATAACATGAAGTGCAACACGTTCACCTTTGTAGGTGCTCCAGACTCCAGGGCGATCGCCTAGCGCCCTTACCTTCCGCAGAATTGAATCAGCACCTTCGCGCCAATCAATCTTCGCCATCTCCTTTGAAATTTTAGGTGCCATCGTGATGCCGGCGGTCGATTGCGCAACTGGCTTTTCGCCCTTACGAATTCTCTCCACAACATCCATGATTCGATTTCCAGCTAATTCACTCATACGCTCTAGAAGATCTTCTGTCGTGTCCGAGGAGAGAATTTCGACTTCCTCTTGCATGTAAATAGGACCCGTATCCATACCCTTATCAAGTTTAAAAATGGAGATTCCTGTTATCGAATCACCTTCAAGAAGGGCCCATTGCACCGGGGCCGCACCACGCCATCGCGGTAGGAGCGAAAAATGCACATTGAGCCAGCCAAATCGCGGACCATGAAGAACTTCCACGGGAATCATTCGACCGTATGAAGCGGTGATGATTAGTTGTGGTTGCGCTGCGAGAAGATGTTGATTTAAAGAGGGAGTATCAAAGGGTTTAGCTACGAGATATCCCCGCTCTTCGCTCCATGCGGCTAAAGGCGTTGGTGTTTCAACCTGCCCTCTGCCCGATTTGCTATCTGGAGTGGAGATTACCGATGCCAATGTGTGATCGGAGGCAAGAATCGCTTCAATGATCGGCACGGCAATTAATGAGGAAGAAGCTACTGAAATTTGCAAGGGAACCTATATTCCTAATCCACGCGTTGAATGGGGTGAAACTTTAATAACCGGCTCGCGTCCATGAGCGATTGCCGAACCAAACCATTCACTCTCCCGAATCTCTTTCATTGCAGATTTACGAGACTCACCCGGCATCCGATCAATGAAAAGGATTCCATCTAAATGGTCGGTTTCATGCTGAATTGCTCTCGCCAAATATTCAGAACCCTCGATAGTGACAGGCTCTCCATGCATATTCATCCCACGAGCCACGACCCTTAGCGCCCTGGGGGTGTCGTAATAAACATCGGGAAAAGAGAGACAACCTTCTTGTCCATCTTGCATCTCTTCGCTCAGGGAGAGCGATGGATTAATCAGGTGGCCAAGCTCATCATCTACATCCCAGACAAAGACCCGAAGAGAAACTCCGATTTGAGGAGCTGCCAAGCCTGCGCCGGGAGCATCCCTCATGGTGTCGGTTAAGTCCTTAACGAGCTTTCGAAGCTCCTTGTCAAAAACCTCTACTGGAGAAGCTGGAGTCGTCAGAACGGGATCGCCAAAAAGGCGAATCGGCTGAATGGACATGCGATAAGTCTACTAGGGGGCGGCTCAATTCAAAGAATAGGGGTCAATTTGGTAGCTCAAAAGCGGTTCTTTACGGAGACTTCGAACACGATTTACTTGAGTAAGGAGTTTGACCACTTCATCTCTCTTCGAATTGTGAACCTTGAGGAGAATCGAATTTCGTTTATTTCTGATGAAGGGACCAACGATCTCCATGTATGAGAGATCAGATAAGACCCGTTCGGTACTGAGCAAATCTTCAGAGGTAAGAATGATGGAGGCGTAATGTGGTGGAAGATGCACAGCGTCGCGTTCCTCTACTTCACGCAACGTCGCATTAAGTAGATTACCTCGCAATATCGATTGCAGAAATGGATCTGATGGCGAGAGCTCATAATGGACTGCCCCACCGGGTTTTAACATTGTGAGTGAACGCATTATGTGAAGCCGAATCTCTTCGCTTGCTCGTAGTGTGGTGCGCAACAATCGATGCTCAAGATCTAGGAAGATTATGGCTTCATAATTTCCTCGAGGCTCTACCCCAGGCGTACTCAGTACTAGATGTTTTCCATCTGGAAGTTTCAGTGCCGGGGTTTCGGCAGTCGAGGTGATAATCGAAACCCCTGGAAATGCCTTTCCATACTCATCTGCCCGCCGAAGCACTCCCGAAGATAGCGTTCGAGGTTTGCTCTCTCCGCACCAGGTGCATTTCCACTCGATATATTTCGTGGAACAGGTGGCGCACTCGGGGCTCTTTCCTTTTGGTAAGAATAACTTTCCTCCACACGAGCAGAGGGCGATATTTCGACATTTCTGGCACGAGAAGGATGTTATGTAGCCAGTTCCACTCATGCTGATGAGAACTGAACCCTTCCTCAGCGACTCCGAGATGGTTTTGAAATAGGGCTTTTGGTGCATCTCCACGGAACTGGTGACTCTGATTTTCGAGGATTGAGGAAATCTAAAGAGCGGGAGCAGGCCTTCATTCACCCGGGTGGAAACTTCTAGGCTCATCGTTGAACTTATATAGAGCACGGAATGCTCACTCTCGCGAAGCCCAACCAATTCCCTGCTGTTCCATGTCGGCGATCTTCGTTCGTAATGAGACTCATCGCAATCATCAACCAAAATAATGGTCGAATCGGCAGGTAAGGGCATGAGTACGCTGCTGCGAGTGCCCAAAATTATCCCTTTTCTTTGCACCCTTCCGAAAAGGAACTTTGCGTATCTCTCACTTTTTCCATCCGTGCTTCTCACAGAAACCGGGCGCTCTCCCGAATCAAGTAATTCAGATTCAACAATTGAAAGTTCTCTCTCATTGGGTAGGAGTACTAGAACTGAACTTACCCTTGAGCGAGTTTGGATTATGTCAGCCAAAACTTTCCAATAGGGATTTGCAGATGGGAGCTCAATGGCGCAGAGGATTTGCTCTGAATTCTCTAAAACATCAATCAATGAGGGCGGAAGCTTTGAGGAATGTATGGAGAGTTCTTTGACATCAAGAGAGTTCGATAGAGCAAATTTCTCTCCCGATTTAGAGAAAGGGGGAACGCACGAGTGCAGAAATCCCAAGGAGTCGCTCCATAGAGAATCGCCGCATCTTCCAAAGTTTTCATTAATTCAGCTGGAACATATGGATTCATTGAGAGAACTTTTGATATCTCTTTTAACTCTCCCCCAGTTGTCGGGTTCGCATATCTTGAGACAATTACACCCTGAGTGAGATGGTGCCCCAGTTCAATCTCAACCAGTACACCCACTTCGGCATCACCAGAAATTTCTTCAGGAACCAGATACTCCAAGTATTGATCAAGATGAAGGATCTGATGATCAACCAGCACCCTAGCGACAGGATTCATCCCCGCTTCGGCCCTCACAAGCCGGGCCTTTTGCTGTTTAAGTTTGAGTGGCTTTACAGAAGCCACGTGAAATCAACCCTTAACTGCCTTTTGCAAGAGCTCACTTCGATCACTCTTCTCCCACGTGAATCCAGGTAGTTCGCGTCCAAAATGTCCATAACTGGCAGTCTTTTGATAGATAGGTCGCAAAAGCTCTAAGTCACGAATAATTGCCGCAGGGCGTAAATCAAAAACTTGTTCGATGGCCGCTTCAATTTGTAGAACTGGAACAACTTCAGTTCCAAAACACTCAACGAACAGACCAACAGGCTGTGCCTTGCCAATCGCATAAGCAATCTGCACTTCACATCGAGTTGCCAGACCTGCTGCAACAACATTCTTCGCAACCCATCTCATCGCGTACGCAGCTGAGCGATCAACTTTTGAAGGATCTTTACCAGAGAATGCTCCCCCACCGTGACGAGCCATACCACCGTAGGTGTCCACGATAATTTTGCGACCAGTTAAGCCGGCATCGCCCATCGGTCCGCCGGTAACGAAACGACCTGTTGGGTTGATGAGTACACGGACATCAGAGTGATCAAGTGCAAGTTTTGCCAAGATTGGATCGATGACGAGTCTCTTAACATCTGGAGCTAACTCTGAATCAAGATCCACGTGCGCCGCATGCTGGGATGAAATGACTACGGTATTTAGAGCGACTGCTCTATCGCCATCATATTCAATCGTTACTTGAGTTTTACCGTCTGGACGAAGGTATGAAAGCTCACCGCTCTTGCGGACGGTGGCAAGTTGCTGTGAAAGTTGGTGTGCAAGCGAAATTGGTAAGGGCATCAGCTCTGGAGTGTCGGTACAGGCATAACCAAACATCAAGCCTTGATCACCAGCACCTTGCAAGTCCAAAGGATCAGCAGATGAGGAAACTCTATTTTCGAATGCAGAGTTAACTCCCTGTGCAATATCACTTGATTGCTGACCGATGGAGATCGAAACTCCACATGAATTTCCATCAAAGCCTTTATCAGAGGAGTCATAACCGATCTCTAAGACGGTATCTCTCACAATGTTCATTACATCGGCATAACCACGAGTGGTAACTTCTCCAGCTACATGCACTTGACCGGTTGTAATAAGAGTTTCAACAGCAACGCGACTTGAAATATCCTGATTGAGAAGTGAATCAAGAATTGCGTCCGAGATTTGGTCGGCAATCTTGTCCGGATGGCCTTCCGTGACAGACTCTGAGGTAAATAGTCGCTTAGTCATTGGATTAACCTAACTTATTGAGGGCCAAATCTAGAATCTTATTCGCAAGTGTCACCTTGCTAACCTGCGTAAAGCTCTCAGAGTCTCCATTTTCAGAGATCAATACTCCGCTAGTTTCATCTTCGCCAAAAATAGCTCCACCGGAAACATTATTGAAGTAGATGGCATCCAAACCCTTCTCTCTCAATTTCTGTAAGGCCAGAGTCAGGCCTCCACTTGTGCTTCCATCTGTTTGAGCAGCAAAGCCAATCATTACCTGCTCCTTTTTTCTTGCGGAGAGGCTCTTCAAAATATCTGGGTTGGAAATCAAGTCAATACTCTGCAAGTGGGCTTTGGTAATCTTGTTACTACTTTGCACTGCTGGCCTAACATCAGCCACTGCGGCAGCCATGATCAAGATATCGGTCTCGGCGAAATTAGCCTCCAACGCCTCTTGCATCTGAAGTGCTGAGACCACGTGTAACGTTTTGATGCCTTCGATCTCTGGCTCTTGTACGTTTGCAGAGACCAAGGTAACTTTCGCGCCTCGAAGCGCTGCAGCGTGCGCTAGGGCATAACCCTGTTTGCCCGAGGAATGATTACCAATATATCGAACCGGATCAATCGCTTCCCGGGTTCCACCTGCGCTAATCAGAACTCGCTTGCCAAGGAGATCTGAATGAAGATTTAGCGTTTCAAGTAATCCCGAGATGATGAGATC
>CANCUC010000005.1 GCA_947381255.1 Actinomycetota bacterium | reverse complement strand
TTTGGATCTGAGGTGACGAGAGTTTCATGGCCACTCATCGCAAAGGCTCGCTGTGCGGAACGAAGATTGCCTGAGCCGTAATCTAAAATCGCTATCAAAGAGTGCCCTTTGTAGATGGAATACCGGTGGTACGTCCATCAATGGCTACTGCATCACGCAGTGCGCGAGCAACTGCTTTGAATTGTGCCTCGAATACATGGTGCGCATTGCGACCCTCAAGAACTCTTATGTGTAGAGCGATGCGAGCTTCGGCAACAATTGACTCCCAAATATGTCGGCCAAGTGTCGTGTCAAAAGTTCCGATGAGCTCCACAATTTCAGGTTGGCGATGAACGAGATAAGGGCGACCCGAAAGGTCTACTGCGGCTTGTACAAGAACCTCATCAAGTGGAACCACTGCATCACCGAAGCGGCGGATACCAGCCTTATCACCGAGAGCTTCTCGTAGGGCTTGTCCGAAAGCGAGTGAGGTATCTTCAACGGTGTGATGGGAGTCAACATCCACATCACCGGTGGTTCGAACGGTGAGATCAAATCCAGCATGCTTACCGAGCTGCGAGAGCATGTGCTCAAAGAATGGAACGCCGGTCTGAATATCAATGAGACCGCTTCCATCGAGATTTAATTCAACCAAGACATCTGACTCTTTGGTTGTTCTCTTGACTGTAGCAATGCGTGGTGAGCTCATTGATTTCTTCCTTTGTTAGATAGGGAATTATTCCGCAATTTCACGCAACGCTGCGATGAATTGATCATTCTCAGATGGTGTCCCGATAGATACACGTAGGAAACCACGCAAACCAATATCTCTAATCAAAATTCCTCGATCTAGAAATGCCTGCCAAACAGCGCTTGGCTCGCCCTTGAATCCTGCAAAGAGCAAGAAGTTGGCGGCGCTTGGAACTACACGAAATCCAACCTCAACCAGAGCTTGGGCGACGCGCTCCCTCTCGGTGACGAGTACCTCTATTTCTGCCTGCATCGCCGGAGTGAACTCCAAGGCAGTTTCCGCTGCAGCCTGGGTCAAGGAACTCAAGTGATAGGGAAGACGAGCAACGAGCGCCGCATTGATAACAGCAGGCTTAGCCACCAAATATCCGGTGCGGGCGCCAGCGAATGCAAATGCCTTACTCATTGTTCGAACCACAACCACATGAGGGAAATCCGCAAGCAGGGTAAGAGCAGAAAGTTCTTCGGAGAACTCTGCGTAAGCCTCATCAACGATCAACAACGCTCCAACCGAACCAGATGCTTCGGCCAACTCTTTGAGGTCCGCGATGGATGTAGATGTACCCGATGGATTATTTGGAGTTGTTACAAAGACCAAGTGAGGAGATTTATCACGAATTAATTTCTTTGCCTTAGGAATATCAATTCCGAAATCTTCATCTCTGCTTCCGGCAAACCACGGTGTCTTTGTAATCTGTGCAATGAGCGGGTGTACTGAGTAAGAAGGGGTGAAGCCAAGGGCTAGGTGATCTGCTCCCCCACATGCCAAGAAGAGGGTCTGCAAAATTTCATTAGAGCCATTGGCAGCCCAGATATTTTCATCGGTGACTTCAACGCCCGTGCTCTGCGTGATGTAATGAGCAAGTTTCTTGCGAAGATTAACGGCGTCGCGATCTGGATATCGATTGAGATCTGCAATCACAGTTCCCAAGCGAGCAGTCATTGCTTCTACGACTTCGGTTGGAAGTGAGAAGGGATTCTCGTTGGTGTTAAGAGCGACCACATCATCGATCTGCGGCGCGCCATAAGGCGAGATGTTGCGCAGATCAGCGCGCAGCGGTAGCCAGTATGGCCATTGAGATTGAACCATTATTTCTTCTCCTCAAATCTGGCGCTCATGGCCTCACCATGTGCAGGAAGGTCTTCGGCATTTGCCAAGGTAATAACGGTGTGAGCGATATCAGTAAAGGAGGCCTCGTCATATTCGATGAAATTAACACCCTTAAGAAATGTCTGAACGGATAGGCCACTTGAATGACAAGCACATCCTCCAGTTGGGAGGACGTGATTTGAACCTGCAGAGTAATCACCGAGTGAGACTGGAGCAAAGCGACCCATAAATACCGCGCCGGCATTTCGAATCTCAGAAGCAACCGCCTTGACATCCTTAACATGCAATTCAAGATGTTCGGCGGCATATCCATTGACAACTTCAACGCCCTGTTTCAGGTTATCGACCAAGACGATCGCCGATTGAACACCGGTGAGCGCCGCAGTAATTCTCTCCGAGTGACGTGTGAGCGCTGCGCGTTTTGCCAATTCAATTTTGACGGCATCTGCAAGTTCTAAAGAAGGGGTGACAAGTACAGCTGCCGCGCTGACATCATGCTCTGCTTGGCTAATTAAATCCGCCGCGATATCACTTGCAATCGCGCTCTCATCAGCCAGAATTCCAATCTCTGTCGGTCCAGCCTCTGAATCGATTGCTATCAATCCACGAAGTGCGCGCTTTGCAGCTGCAACATAAATATTTCCTGGTCCGGTAACTAAATCGACCGGGTCACACAACCCCGAAACACCATAGGCAAACATGGCAACGGCTTGGGCTCCACCCACTGCATAGACTTCATAAATTCCAAGGAGCGCGCACGTTGCCAAAATAGTTGGGTGAGGCAATCCCCCAAATGCGCTCTGGGGAGGTGAAGCGACGGCGATACTCGGCACACGTGCAATCTGAGCCGGTACAACATTCATCATTACCGAACTTGGGTAAACCGCTTTGCCACCAGGCACATAAAGACCAACACGATCGACTGGAATCCATTTCTGGGAGACTGTTGCACCGGGCACAACTTCAGTCACCTGAGTCTTGCGTGCTTGCTCTTCGTGGACGAGACGAACTCGACCAATTGAGATCTCAAGGGCTGTGCGAATATCTGGATCCAAATTGGCTAGCGCGTCATCAATTGCGCTGGCTGGGACGCGAATCTGCGCAGGACGAACGCCATCAAACTTCTCAGCAAAATCTTTGAGGGTCTCCTCATTACCAGTCCGAACCGCTTCAAGAACTGGTTCGATCGCAATCACAGCATGTGCGACATCGAGTTTTGCACGTGGGATCGCTAACTTGTATTCCGCTCTGGTGAGCGTGCGGCCGCGAAGGTCTATCACTGGGATCGAAAGGCCGGGATTCACTGACCCATTCTAAAGCGTGCGGCGCCCCGCCCGAACCTGAATTACTAGCTAGAGGACTAGGCAGTCAGGACCCAAGACGGATTTCAAATCCGCGCTCAGGCTTGGTGAGGCAGTTACACGAAGGTCATCATCAATCTTCATCATCAGACCTTTGCTGCCATCATCGAGTTTGAGGTGAACTTCTCGAGGGCCAGGATGGGAGCGAAGGATCTCCTTCATTCGATCAACGAGCGGCGCCGTGACGCTCTTGGCATCCATGGTGATAACGAGCGGACCTGTCGGAGCACCTGTCACATCCGGGATTGTCATATCAAGGGCGGTAATCCGAGGAGCCTCCTCGCGCTTATCAATGCGACCGCGAACAACAATCACTCGATCTTCAATGAGGTTCAAGGCGTGAGTCTGATAAGTCCCTGCGAAGAAGAGCACATCCACGGCGCCTTCAAGATCCTCAATGGAGACAATGGCCCACGAATTACCCTGTTTAGAAACCTTGCGTTGAATTTGGGTAATCAATCCCCCGATATTCACGACCTGCTCATGGGCGATGGAATCATCGGCAATTTGAGAGAGCGGCATATCTACTGCGGCGCGCAATACATGCTCGATACCAAGCAATGGGTGATCGGAGACATACAACCCAAGCATCTCTCGCTCATAACTGAGCAATAAATTCTTCTCCCACTCGCCACCCGGAATATCTAGCTCTACACCAGTGACAGCGGTTGTCTCTTCGCCGAAACCTGGACCAAAGAGATCGAACTGTCCGATTGCTTCCGCGCGCTTGGCTTCGTTCACCGAATCGATCGCCTCTAAATAAACCATCATGAGTCCGCGCCGTGTTGCCCCGAGAGAATCAAAAGCACCAGCTTTAATGAGCGATTCAATCGTCTTCTTATTGCAGACCTGTTGATCAACCTTGCTTAAGAAATCTCCAAATGAGGTGAAGCGACCTTTACTCTGTCGGTTGGCAACAATTGAAGCGACAACGTTCTCGCCAACATTTCGAATCGCTGTTAAACCAAAGCGAATATCGTTTCCGATTGGGGTGTAATCCGATGCAGATTCATTGACGTCAGGAGGCAATACCTTGATGCCCATGCGACGGCACTCATTCAAGTAGAGCGCACTCTTATCTTTATCATCTCGAACGCTTGTTAATAGCGCGGCCATATATTCAGTGGGGTAATTAGCCTTTAAGTATCCAGTCCAATAAGAGACCAGTCCGTAACCCGCAGAGTGTGCACGGTTGAAGGCGTAATCAGAGAATGGAATCAAGGTATCCCAGAGCTTCTTGATTGCGGCCTTTCCAAATCCGCCTGCAACCATTCCCGCTTCAAAGTTCACATACTCTTTATCAAGGATCTCTTTATTCTTCTTACCCATCGCCTTGCGCAAGAGATCTGCGCGTCCAAGTGAGAAGCCCGCGACCTTTTGAGCAATCGCCATTACCTGTTCTTGATAAACAATTAAGCCATAGGTATCGCCCAAGATTTCGGCTAAAGGCTCCGAGAGCTCTTCGTGAATTGGTTCAACCGATTTGCGATGATTTTTGCGATCTGCGTAGTCAGTGTGTGCATTAACACCCATTGGACCTGGGCGATAGAGCGCAATAACGGCCGAGATATCCTCAAATGAATCGGGAGCCATCTGACGCAGTAGGGCACGCATCGGCCCACCATCGAGTTGAAATACTCCAAGAGTCTCGCCCTTGCCAAGAAGTTCGAAGGTCTTTGGATCATCCAAAGTCAGGGTGGAGAGATCAACATCCAATCCCTGATTGCGTTTAATATTAAGTAGGCAATCATCCAAGACCGAGAGATTTCGAAGACCCAGAAAATCCATCTTCAAAAGTCCGGTTGCTTCACAAGCGCCCATATCAAATTGGGTAATAATTGCGCCATCTGATTCACGGCGATGAATTGGAATTACTTCCAGGAGTGGCTCTTTCGAGAGAATGACGCCAGCTGCGTGCACTCCCCACTGTCGCTTTAGGCCTTCAAGGCCGCGCGCGGTGTCTACAATTTTCTTAGCGTCAGGATCAGTTTCGTAAACTGATCTGAACTCACCAGCCTCGCCATATCGATCATTCTTGGGATCAAATACTCCAGAGAGGGTGATGTCCTTACCCATAATCGTGGGAGGAAGAGCCTTGGTGATCTTGTCACCAATCGCATATGGATATCCCAAAACTCGTGTCGCATCCTTGAGCGCTTGCTTCGACTTAATGTTGCTGTACGTAATGATTTGAGCAACGCGATCTTCGCCATATTTATTTGTGGCGTATGCGATCATTTCGGAGCGCCGTCTTTCATCAAAGTCCAAGTCAATATCCGGCATTGAAATACGTTCTGGATTCAAGAAGCGCTCAAAGAGTAAGCCATGCTTAATCGGGTCAAGGGCGGTAATTCCCAGTGCATATGAGACGAGTGAGCCAGCGGCCGATCCACGACCCGGACCCACTCGAATACCGACATCACGAGCATGTGAGCAAAGATCAGCAACCACAAGGAAGTAACCCGGGAATCCCATCTTGATCATGACGCCTAATTCATAATCCAGGCGCTCTTGATATTCGGTGGAGATGCTTCCACCCATACGATCAGCTAAGCCGCTATTGGCAAGTTTGGTCAGCCAGGTATCTTCACTCTCCCCCGCTGGTACTTCAAAACGAGGTAGGAGATTTTCACCTTCGCGCAATGTTACGTTGCAGCGCTCAGCGATGATCAAGGTGTTATCGCACGCATCCGGGAAATCGCTAAAGAGGGTACGCATCTCTGCTGCGCTCTTTAAATAGAACTCATCATTATCGAATTTGAATCTCTTGGGATCTGCAATTGTTGATCCTGATTGCACGCAGAGCAGCGCTTCATGAGCGCCAGCATCTTCATGCTTTGTGTAGTGCAAATCATTGGTCGCAAGAAGCGGCAATCCAAGATCTTTGCCAAGCTTAAGAAGATCCTTTTTCACTCGATTTTCTACATCGATTCCATGATCCATGATCTCGAGATAGAAATTCTCTGCACCGAAAATATCTCGCAACTCGCTCGCAGCCTTAACCGCTTCCTTGTAGGCGCCCATTCGTAACCTGGTTTGGATTTCGCCGCCTGGACATCCGGTCGTTGCGATAAGACCCTTTGAATAAGTGGAGAGCAATTCGCGATCCATGCGTGGCTTGTAATAAAAACCCTCGAGTGAGGCGAGTGATGAGAGCTTGAAGAGATTTGATAACCCATCATTGTTCTCGGCGAGAATCGTCATGTGGGTGTATGCGCCACCACCAGAAACATCATCTTCGCCACCTTGCGCCCATTGCACACGGCGTTTTTCAAAACGACTTTCGGGAGCGACATAAGCCTCAATGCCGATGATCGGTTTTACGCCAGCTTTGCGCGCCTGCTTATTAAATTCAAAGGCCCCGAAGACATTTCCATGATCGGTAATTGCAATTGCAGGCATCTCCTGGCGAGCAACCTCTTTTACTAACTCTTCAACGCGCGCAGCACCATCCAACATCGAATATTCGGTGTGGACGTGGAGGTGAACGAAATTAGAATTCTGCGACACGGTTAGCGAGATTACTACTGGGATTAATTCTGGCGGCTATTTTGCTCAAGTAACTCAAGTGAGCGTGTCAGGTCTGCTGGGTAATCCGTGGCAAAGGCTAGATGCTCACCCGTCACAGGATGGGTAAATTTGAGTTCGCGCGCGTGTAACCAGGGGCGATGGATATTTAAACGGTCGGCGATGGTGTGATCTGCGCCGTATGTGAGATCGCCAACAAGGGGATGATGGAGCGCGGCGAAGTGGACCCGGATCTGGTGAGTTCGGCCGGTCTCAAGTTCTATCTCGAGAAGTGAGACCGCTGGGAATAGCTCGAGTGAGGTGTAGTGAGTAATGGAAGGCTTTCCATCGGCAACAACTGCAAAGCGATAATCCTCGCGGGGGTGGCGATCAATCGGTGCATCGATAGTTCCCGAGGATGGATCCATATGTCCTTGAACCATTGCGTGATAAACCTTGGTTACCGTGCGCTCTCTAAATTGATCTTTGAGTGATGAATAAGCGCTTTCATCTTTGGCAATAACCATCAGCCCAGTTGTTCCAACATCGAGACGATGGACGACGCCTTGGCGTTCAGCTGCGCCACTTGTGGAGACGTTATAACCAGCGGCAATGACGGCGCCGATTACAGTCGGACCTTGCCAACCAGGGCTTGGATGCGCGGCTACGCCAGCAGGTTTATTGATGACAATGATGTTCTCGTCATTGTAAACAACTTCCAAACCATCAACTGGAGTAGGCGTGAGTTGAGGTGCCCCTTTAGCCTCTGGCATCAGAATTTCTAAAACATCGGCAGTTGAAACTTTATCTGACTTAGTAACGGCTTTACCGGATCTGAAAATCTCTTCATTCTCAATGAGAGTGACAACCGTAGAACGCGAAAGTCCGAGCAGGCGAGCGAGGGCTGCATCAACCCGCTCTTGATCCAATCCTTCAGGGATTGAAATTACCTTTAACTCGCGCCCAGTGTCACTTCCTGGCGTTTCAGGAAAGCTCATCTAGAGACCTCGGTTTCACATCGTTTAAGAGCAAGAATGCAATAGTTATTGCAGAGATAACAATAGAGGTATCCGCCAGATTAAATACCGGCCAATGCGGCAGGCGAATCCAATCGACGACCGAACCATGAAGGAGATAGGGCGCTCTAAAGCATCGATCGGCGAGATTTCCGCAAATTCCACCTAAGAGCAGGCCAAGACCAATCCCCCACGCACGCGAGGTGATGGAGCGAGAGAAGTGATAAATGGCATAGATCGCTAGAAATGCAAGGAGTGAGAGAAAGACAGTAGCGCTCTGTGCCACGCCAAAGGCGGCACCAGAATTGGATGTGAGTTGCAACTGGAGAAAAGATCCCAAGACTCTCCGTGGATTTGAATCTAAAGTGCGCAAAACCAATGTCTTAGTGCTGGCATCAAGAGCGACAACAGCAACTGCGACAGCAACTAACGATTTAACAGCTCGAAGATGAGATGCTGATTTACTCAGCGTCGTTCCTCTTTCTGCTTACATGACATGCAGAGAGTTGCGCGAGGGAAGACTTGCAAACGGGCCTTACCAATTGCATTTCCACACTCTTCGCAACGTCCATATGTCTTGTTCTCGATGCGCTCAATCGCACGTTCGGTCTGCAAAACCATATCGCGTGCGTTGTAAACCAAAGACATCTCATGTTCGCGTTCAAAGGTCTTGGTACCAGCATCCGCTTGATCATCGCCGGCACCGACACCGGCAGAGGTGATGAGATCTTCCATCTCACCTTCAGCTTCGCTCAGCTCAGCCTTGAGGCGTACTAACTCTTTAGCGAGTTCTGCCTTCATCGCCTTGAGCTCTGCTGCAGTCCAAGGATTCTCATTCTCATTAACAACCAGCGGAGCCGGAGCACCTTTAATTGGCTTTAGAGTGTGAGCACGCTTGGTATTTTTTACTGGTCGAGGTGGCGGCGTCATAACCAGGCGACGCTCTTCGACTACAACTTCCGGACCAGTGTTAACTTCGCGAGGAGTTACGGTGATTGTTGTTGAATCACCCGTGGTGGTGCTCTGAAGTTTCGCTGGAAATGGCTTTGCAGGGGCTTTCTTGGCCAAGGTTGGCTTAACAATATTTGGCGAGCGCTCGCTCTTCTTTGCAGAAGTGGACTCTTTCGCTGGAGCAGCTTTCTTCGCAGGTGCAGCCTTCTTTGCTGGCGCAGCCTTCTTGGCGGCTACTGGAGCTTTCTTTGCTGGCACGGTTTTCACTGCTTTCTTCGAAACTAGTTTCTTCTCCGCCGGCTTTTTAGCAGGTGGAGCCTTTTTGACCGCGCTCTTTTTCGCAACGACTCTCGATGGTGGGGTCGCCTTCTTTGCCGCAGGTGTCATATTGATTTTCGCTTCTCTAGTTAGCCCACAACTGGTCCTGGGGCTTCCCCCGCGAGGACAATGAGGTGAGTTACATGAAGGCAGAAGGCTAGAGCGAAGCGCGCTGAATTACCAACTTCGCCGCGCTAGACTCACGCTTTCAGTAGCTTCAGGCGGCAATTCAAGGAGGATTTGAGATGGCAGCGCAGGGTTCACGCCTTTTTAAGAGCCTTCCACCTCAGATTGACCTCCCAGCCACTGAGCACCAGATCTTGGCCTTCTGGGAAGCAAATCAGATCTTCTCCAAGAGTGTGAGCGCCCGTGATGGCGCACCTCGATGGACTTTCTATGAGGGTCCTCCAACAGCCAACGGCTCGCCTGGAACTCACCATATTGAAGCTCGCGTATTTAAAGATCTCTTCCCTCGCTATCAGACCATGAAGGGCAAGCAGGTTATCCGTAAGGCTGGCTGGGATTGCCATGGCCTGCCTGTAGAGATTGCAGTTGAGAAAGAGCTTGGCTTTGCCGGCAAGGGCGATATTGAGAAGTATGGAATCGCCGCCTTCAATGAGAAGTGTCGCGACTCGGTTCAACGCCACGTGGATGAGTTCACTTCAATGACTCGTCGCATGGGATTCTGGGTGGATTTCGATGAGGCCTACTGGACCATGTCCCCGGAATATGTCGAGAGCGTCTGGTGGTCACTCCAACAGATTTGGAAGAAGGGTCTGCTAGTTCAAGACCATCGAGTTGCACCATATTGCCCACGATGTGGAACTGGTCTCTCCGATCACGAGTTAGCTCAAGGCTACGAAACCGTTACAGATCCATCTGTCTACATTCGCTTCCCCGCAACTTCAGGTGTGATCGCAGAGCTTGGCGCATCCTTCCTCGTTTGGACAACAACTCCCTGGACGCTGGTATCTAACACAGCGATCGCAGTGAACCCCACCGTTGAGTATCAGGTCTGCGAGATTCCAATGGGTGAAGGTGTTGAACGATTAGTAATCGCTACAAACCTCGCTGGAATCTTGGGCGAGGAGCGAAAAGTCATCGCAACCTTCCTGGGTTCAGAGCTAGAGCACATCACCTACAGTCGTCCTCTTGATCTGATTGAGATTCCAGATTCTCACTACATCGTTCTCGCTGATTATGTGACGATTGAAGATGGAACAGGTTTAGTTCACCAATCCCCTGCATTCGGTGCAGATGATTTACAGGTTTGCCGTCGCTATGGATTGCCCGTGGTGAATCCCATGGCTCCAGATGGAACTTTCCTTCCTGAGGTTCCACTCGTTGGTGGAGTATTTTTCAAAGAGGCCGATAAGGCTCTCGTTCGCGAATTGAAATCTCGCGGAGTTCTCTTCCGTCAATTGCAATTCGAGCACTCCTACCCACACTGCTGGCGCTGCCACACGCCTCTTATGTATTACGCACAACCCTCTTGGTATATCCGCACCACCGCAATTAAAGATCAACTCATTGCACAAAATGCAAAGACCGATTGGCACCCCGAGACCATTAAAACCGGTCGCTATGGCGATTGGCTTGAGAACAATATTGACTGGGCTATCTCGCGAAACCGTTACTGGGGAACTCCGCTTCCACTATGGCGCTGTCCCGAGAACCACCTTCATTGCGTTGGCTCACTTGCAGAGCTCTCCGATCTCTCTGGAAAAGATCTCAAAGCAACTGATCCACATCGCCCCTTCGTTGATGACATCACCTTCCCTTGCCCAGAGTGTTCAGAAACCATGAATCGCGTCAGCGAAGTTATCGACTGCTGGTATGACTCAGGTGCAATGCCATTTGCTCAATGGGGCTATCCGCACAAAGAGGGATCGGTTGAAGCTTTAGAAGCTGCATACCCTGCCGATTTCATCTGCGAAGCGATTGATCAGACTCGAGGTTGGTTCTATACCTTGATGACAATTGGAACTCTGGTCTTTGATGAATCTTCATATAAGACCGTTCTCTGTCTTGGACATATCTTGGATAAAGATGGTCGCAAGATGAGTAAACATCTCGGTAATGTCTTGCAACCAATCCCACTGATGGATCAACATGGTGCAGATGCTGTGCGCTGGTACATGTTGGCTGCAGGTTCACCATGGAGCGCTCGTCGTGTAGGCCATGACGCACTCTCTGATGTTGTCAGAAAAACTTTGCTTACCTACTGGAACACCGTTTCATTCTTTAGCCTCTACGCAAACGCCGCAAATTTCCAGATCACAGATAACGCTTCCGCCTCTGATGTGACCATGGATCGTTGGATCATCTCTGAGCTCAATCAACTCATCACTGCAGTTGATGCGGCATTTGAAGGGTTTGATTCCCAAGAGGTTGGTCGTCTGCTCGCCACCTTTATCGATGATCTTTCCAATTGGTATGTACGTCGCTCTCGTCGACGCTTTTGGGATGGAGATGAGAAGGCCCTCTCTACTCTCTATACCTGCCTAAAAACCCTTACCCAATTAATGTCACCACTCGTTCCATTTATCACCGAACATGTCTGGCAGTCATTGGTGCAGGTTGGAGAACCATCTGCTGCAGAATCTGTACATCTCTCTTCCTTCCCAGTTGCAGATAGCTCCGCGATTGATGCAACGCTCTCCTCGTCGGTGGCTCTCTCTCGCCGTTTAGTTGAGCTCGGTCGCGCCGCTCGCGCAGAATCCAAGATCAAGATTCGTCAACCACTCGCTCGCGCGCTTATCGCAGCCAATCGTTGGGTTGATATGGATCCGGAGATCCGCGAACATATCCAAGACGAACTCAATGTGCTCAAACTCGATCTCCTCTCTGATGAGAGCGAAGGCCTTGTAAGCATCTCCATCAAGGCAAATTTCCGCTCAATTGGCGCACGATACGGCGCTGATGTTCAAGCTATTGCTAGCGCGATTGCGGCATCTGATGCTGCTTCGCTTGTTCGCGATCTTCGCAAAGCCGGTTCTTACACGATCGCTTATGGCGATAAGAGCGCTGAAATTACCCCTGATGATCTTGTCATCACCGAGACTCCTAAAGAGGGTTGGTCAGTTGCCAGTCATTCGGGTGAGAGCGTTGCACTTGATCTGACCCTTACCCCAGAACTCATTACCGCCGGCCTTATGCGCGAAGTTATCCGCACCATTCAGGAGCAACGCAAAGGGTCTGGTTTTGAAATCAGCGATCGCATTCATGTGAAATGGAACGGTGGCGCAGAACTTGCTGCTGCTATCTCAGAATATAGCGCCCAGATTTCCGATGAAGTCTTAGCACTTTCAATTGCTCAAGATGGTTCGCTACCTGGAGCCGAGAATGAGATTGGTCTTTCGCTGGAACTTACTAAGGCTTAGTTTTAGTGAATGCGATGCGCAAGAGAGATCAATACTTGCGTTATAAAGAAGATCACGATGAAGGAAACATCGATTGACACTGGACCGACTCGAAGTGGCGGGATAAATCGACGCGCAAATCGCATCACTGGATCTGTTATTGCGTAAACGCCTTCAGCCAAGATAAGAACTAAGCCCTGCGGGCGCCATGATTGAGAGAAGATTCTGATGTAATCGAGGATGACTCTAGCGAAGAGCGAAATAATAAAGATTTGAAGCAGAACAATAATTATCGTACCGATACCACTCATGCTTTTACTCCGCCCCTGTAATCAGGAAAATCAGCTCTGGTTAAAGAAACTTGCCTCTGCAGCAGCAGCCTTATTCTCGGTGCTGACACGTACATTGGCGGGAGTTAATAGAAATACCTTGGAGGTGACTCTCTCGATGCTTCCATGAAGGCCAAATACCAAACCAGATGCAAAATCAACTAAGCGCTTGCGCTCAGATTCATCCATATCTGAAAGGTTCATAAGGACTGGTTGCCCGAGGCGGTAACGCTCGCCGACGGTACGTGCCTCGTTGTAGAAACGAGGATGAATTGTGAAGATCTGATCCATAATTGGAAGCACCTCTTGTACCGGCGCATAACTCGGAGCAGGAGTGCTTGCACCGCGAGCTGGGGCAGGAATGGGATTGAAGCTTGGGCGGCTCGCTTGCTTGACTGAACGAACTGTTGAGGCAGGTTCTGGCGCAGCTTGGAAGGAGGCAGTCTCCTCCTCTTCCTCTACGAGACCGAGGTAATTTGCCGCCTTCTTAAATACATTAGCCATGGCTCAATTTTAGGCGCGATATCCACGAGAACCGAGTATTGAACTACCTACGCGGATATGTGTCGCACCCGCCGCTATCGCAGCCTCAAAGTCCCCACTCATTCCCATCGATAGCTTCGACACCTTCGCCACCTTTCCTAGCTGGGCTAGCTTCAGAAAGGAGCGGGTTGGATCTTGATCAATCGGGGCAACGGTCATCAGTCCGATCGGCACAATCTCCGTCTTAACTTTCAATTGATCTAGGAACTCCTCAAGTGCATTCGGAGCTATCCCCCCGCGGTCTTCTCTCTCTGGCTCTAAATTTATCTGAAGAAAGAATTCAATCGGTTTTCCCTCCACAAGGGCTGCAAATTTCTCAGCGTGAGAGAGTGAATCCAGTGAGTGCACCACATCTGCCCAACTGGCAATCGATTTAATCTTCCGGCTTTGAATCTGGCCTTGAAAATGCCAAGCAATATCGGCTGGCAATTGCTCAGATTTGCGGGCGCCCTCTTCATCTCGATTCTCGCCCATATCGCGGATCCCAAGTTCGTAGAGAATCTGCGCGTCGCTGACTGGGAAGTTCTTTGTTACCGCAATCAAGGTGATCTCTTCTAAATTTCTGTCGGAGGAGGCGGCAGCCTTCGCTATCCGTTCTCGGACTTTTGCCAAGTTCTGGGCAATCTCGAGTTCGCGGGTCACAATGAAATGATCCCTGCCTGACGTTCGATCACATCTCCACCTCTGTATGAGAAGTACTCAGGGTTCTCGCGGGTACAAATTCCTACATTCCTGATTTCAACTCCGAGTGCTGAGAGCTGCGCAGTGACTCCCGCTTGAAGATCCAAAGTATGTAGTACTGCTGAGGTCGCTGTCGCAGGAATGAGCGCTATTACCTCCGAATACATCTCAGGGGAAACCTCATAACAACGCCCACAAATACTCGGACCTATCGTTGCGGTTATCTTCTCTGCTCCGAGTCCGAACATCACCTCAACAGTTTTTTGGGCAATGCCCTTCACAAGTCCAACTCGCCCCACATGCGCAATTCCAACGACACCGTCGGCGCTGAAGGTTACGGGCATGCAATCTGCTGCCATGGCAGCAACTCCGACACCTTTCGATTGCGTCACTAGCGCATCACAGGTGGGCTCATTCTCAGAACCATCTACAACGAGAACTACATCGCTATGAGTCTGATGCATGAACACCAATTGCTCAAGAGAGAGCTCCACTCGCAAAGATTCTCTTCGCGCGAAATCTTTGAGATTCCCTCCATCACGAGAGGTAAAGAGTGTTCGTGACATTTACTTCATAAAGTCAGGAACGTCTATGTCATCCTCATTAACTAGATCTTCAAATGTTACGCGACGACGTGCAGATGGAGTTGGAGTCGAGAGGTTAACCTCAGCTGTATCTTCAATACCGGATAGATCGAGTGCAACGGCTATCGGATCATTAGCGGCGATTGGATCTGCCTGACCGGTAAGAGATGCTGCGCTGATAGTTGGCATTGGAGCACGCTTTGGAACTCCACCATCGAACCCAGCAGCAATAACGGTAATACGGACCTCATCGCCAAGGGCATCATCAATTACTGTTCCGAAGATGATATTTGCATCAGGGTGGGCTGATTTGGCGACAAGCTCTGCTGCCTCACTCAATTCAAAGAGACCAAGATCTGAACCGCCAGCTATCGAGAGGAGCACTCCTCGGGCTCCATCAATAGATGCCTCAAGAAGGGGGCTTGCTATAGCGAGCTCTGCAGCGCGGGTAGCGCGAGCCTCACCGCGAGCAGATCCAATACCCATAAGGGCAGATCCAGCACCTTGCATAACGCTCTTCACATCGGCAAAGTCAAGGTTGATCAATCCAGGGGTTGTAATTAAATCTGTGATGCCTTGTACGCCAGAGAGGAGAACTTGATCAGCACTGCGGAATGCTTCAACTGCAGTAATCGAACGATCTGAAATTGCTAGCAAGCGATCGTTTGGAATAACAATAAGAGTATCTACCTCGTTGCGAAGAAGTTC
>CANCUC010000004.1 GCA_947381255.1 Actinomycetota bacterium | reverse complement strand
AGAATTGCGAGAGCTTGAAGCTTTGCCTCTAGATCCTTATCGGAAGGCTCTGTCATATGCGTTCCATCTGGGAACAAGATAACTGGAATCGAGCGTTGTCCGCCATTGATCTCAATGACCTTATCTGAAGCTGACTCATCCGCTTCAACATCGATGTAGTTGTACTCGACCTGATGTGAATCTAGGTAAGCCTTCGAGCGACGGCAGTCTCCGCACCAAGCTGCGCCATACATAGTTATTTGAGCTGACATTATTTACTCCTTAGTTGTTGCGAAAAGTCTATTTCAGATCGAGAAAGTGTTCGAGTCCAAATGTGAGTCCAGGAGTTGCAACTACTTTGCGAATACCCAAGAGCACACCTGGCATAAAGCCAGTGCGATCAATGCTGTCGTGGCGAATAGTGAGAGTTTCACCTAAGTCGCCAAGGATTACTTCTTGGTGAGCAACTAGGCCACGAAGACGCACTGAGTGAACTGGCACATCCCCAACCTTTGCTCCGCGAGCACCTGGTAAACCAGATGAGGTTGCATCAGGCATCGCCTCTTTATTAACCGATGCGCGAGCTTCCGTTATGAGTTCTGCGGTGCGTGAAGCGGTACCGGATGGAGCGTCAGCCTTGTTTGGATGGTGCAATTCAATGATCTCAACAGACTCGAAGTACTTCGAGGCTTGCGCAGCGAACTGCATCATCAAGACTGCGCCTAAACCAAAGTTAGGTGCGACAAGCGCGCCAACCTTTGGATTATTTTCAAGCCATCCTTCGATGGACGCCAACTTTTCAGAATTGAATCCAGTGGTACCAACTACAACATTTACGCCGTGATTGATCGCGAATTCAAGATTGCCCATGACTGAATCTGGGTGGGTGAAATCAACCACTACCTCTGCGCCACTTGTTACAAGGACGTCGAGATCATCACCGAGATCAAGAGCAGCGACGAGTTCGAGGTCTGCCGCCTCGTTAATTGCGCCAACTGTTGTAGCGCCCATGCGGCCTTTTGCACCGAGCACCGCTACTTTGATTGTCATGCGATTACCTTCTCAAACTTTGTGGCTGATTTAAAGGGACCGACAAGTGCAAGCGTAGAAGGTCTAGGCAAGATCGTGCTGGCAATTGCCTTGATTTCATCGGGTGTTACACGGGCAATCTGAGCCAAGATCTCATCAAAGCTCATCACCTCGCCATAAACGAGTTCACTCTTACCGATACGCATCATGCGAGAGCCAGTGTCTTCTTGGCTCAATACGAGCGAGCCGGTGACTGCTCCCTTAGCGCGGGAAATCTCTTCATCGGTTAAACCATTCTGGGCGATATCAAATGAGATGTCGCGAATAATCTTGATGACCTCTTCGGTCTTATTTGGTTGGCAACCTGCATAGAAGGACATGGTTCCAGCGCCAGAGAACTGCTGAACGTATGAGTAAACGGAATAGGCCAGGCCGCGCTTCTCACGAATCTCTTGGAACAAGCGGGAGGACATTCCACCGCCCATTGCAGAGGCGAGGATGCTCAGTGCGAAACGACGTTCATCACTCCGCTCAACACCTTCGATACCGAGCAAGAGATGTGACTGTTCGGTCTTGCGGTCGATAATTCCAACCTTGCCAGTCCCCCGCGCTTTAACGACAGGTGCGTGGCGAAGATTTGGAGTCTTATTTGGACCATCGAGGAAACCATCGCGAGAGATTGCTTGCTCGATAAGTTTTACAACTTTCTTGTGACTGATATTTCCAGCAACCGCAATGACGATATCTTCAGGGCGGTATCGCTTCTTGTAATAATTAAAGATTGAGTTCCGTGACATTCCATTGATGGAGTCAGGGGTACCGAGAATTGAGCGACCAAGCGGGGTGTCGCCGTAATAGGTCTCGAGATATAAATCGTGGATGAGGTCAGATGGATCGTCATCGCGCATCGACATCTCTTCTAGAACCACCGTGCGCTCTGCATCTACATCAGCGGCGGTCACGAGTGAAGAGGTAATTAAGTCTGCGATTACATCGACTGCGAGCGGTAGATCGGTATCGATTACACGTGCATAGAAGCAGGTGTATTCCTTGCCGGTGAAGGCGTTCATCTCGCCGCCGACAGCTTCAATAGATGAAGAGATAGCCATCGCGTCGCGGCGGGTGGTTCCCTTGAAAAGTAAGTGCTCTAGAAAGTGTGAAGCTCCCGCGACGGACAAAGTCTCATCACGGGAGCCCACATTGACCCAAACACCAAACGTTGCAGAGCGAACGGTTGAAACCTCTTCGGTAACAATTCGTAGGCCGCTAGGCAGCGTGGTGCGTGCCATTAATTATTCAGCTGGTGCGTCAGTTGGAGTTGTTCCATCAGCAAGAACTGGAACCAAAGAGAACTTGCCCTTTGGATCAATCTCGTTGATCTCAACTTCAATCTTGTCGCCAACCTTCATTACCTCTTCGAGGTTCTCAATGCGCTTTCCACCATGCATCTTGCGGATCTGCGAGATGTGGAGCAAGCCATCTTTACCAGGTACGAGTGAGATAAAGGCACCGAATGTCGCAAGCTTTACAACGCTACCGTTGTAACGCTCTCCGACCTTCGGAACAACCGGATTAGCGATTGCCTCGATCATGGCCTTTGCAGCCTCAGCCTGTGAACCTTCGATAGCTCCGATGTAGATAGTTCCATCATCTTCGATGGTGATATCTGCGCCGGTCTCATCTTGAATCTGGTTAATCATCTTGCCCTTAGGTCCGATGATTGCACCGATCAAATCAGTAGGTACCTTGATCGAGATGATGCGAGGAGCCAAGAGGCTCATCTCATCTGGCATATCGATCGCTTGGTTCATGATGTCAAGAATGAAGAGACGAGCTTCCTTTGCCTGCAACAGTGCTGCTGCAAGTACAGATGCTGGAATTCCATCAAGCTTGGTATCGAGTTGAAGGGCCGTAACAAATTCCTTTGTTCCAGCAACCTTGAAGTCCATATCTCCGAAAGCATCTTCGGCGCCCAAGATGTCGGTAAGTGCGACATATTCGGTCTTGCCGTCAACGAGATCTGAAATCAGACCCATTGCGATACCTGCTACTGCTGCCTTAAGTGGCACACCAGCGTTGAGCAATGACATCGTTGAAGCACAGACAGAACCCATGGATGTTGATCCGTTCGATCCAAGAGCCTCTGAAACTTGACGAATTGCATATGGGAACTCTTCACGAGTTGGAAGAACTGGAAGTAGAGCGCGCTCAGCGAGTGCACCGTGTCCAATTTCGCGGCGCTTTGGTGAACCAACGCGACCGGTCTCTCCAACTGAGTAAGGAGGGAAGTTGTAGTTGTGCATGTAACGCTTGTGGTTCTCAGGGCTCAATGTGTCGAGCTGTTGCTCCATCTTAAGCATGTTAAGAGTTGTGACACCGAGGATCTGAGTCTCTCCACGCTCGAAGATTGCAGAACCGTGAACGCGAGGAATTACCTCGACCTCAGCGGTGATCGCACGGATATCACGAACTCCACGACCATCAATACGGATCTTGTCGCGCAATACACGCTGACGAACTGACTTCTTAGTTACAGAGCGAAGCGCGGCAGAAACTTCCTTCTCGCGTCCTTCGAACTCTGTTGCAAGAGCGAGCTTGGTAGCAGCGTTAACTTCATCAAGCTTGGTTTCACGATCTTGCTTTCCAGCAATTGTGAGAGCCTCTGAAATTTGTGCTGATGCTGCTGCCTCTACTGCTGCATAGACATCATCTTGGTAATCAAGGAAGACAGGGAATTCGCCGGTTGGCTTTGCAGCAACCTTTGCGAGTTCATTCTGCGCATCGCAGAGTTGGCGGATGAATGGCTTTGCAGCCTCAAGTCCTTGACCAACAACCTCTTCAGTTGGAGCCTGTGCGCCAGCCTTGATGAGATCGAGTGTCTGAGTTGTAGCTTCTGCTTCAACCATGATTACAGCAATGTCATCGCCAGCGATTGAACCAGCAACAACCATGTCAAAGACTGCCTTATCCAAATCTGAGTGATTTGGGAATGCAACCCATTGTCCTTCGATCAATGCAACGCGAACTGCGCCGATTGGACCAGAGAATGGAAGTCCTGCAAGTTGTGTAGACATTGATGCTGCGTTGATAGCAAGCACGTCGTACATGTGATCTGGGTTCAAAGCCATGACGGTGACAACAACCTGAACTTCATTGCGCAGACCCTTTACGAATGCTGGGCGAAGTGGGCGGTCGATCAAACGACAGGTGAGAATTGCATCTTCAGAAGGGCGGCCTTCACGACGGAAGAATGATCCAGGGATCTTTCCTGCTGCGTACATACGCTCTTCAACATCCACAGTGAGTGGGAAGAAATCGAATTGATCCTTAGGCTGCTTTCCAGCAGTTGTTGCTGAGAGCAACATTGAATCATCATCGAGATAAACAAGCGCGGTTCCCGCGGCTTGACGTGCTAGGCGACCGGTTTCAAAACGGATTTCGCGCTTTCCATACTTACCGTTATCAATTGTGGCAACGGCGAACTTAACATCTGGACCCTCCATGGGTCATCTCCATTTCTCAGCTCTCTCACATTAGGAAATGGATCTTCGATCGAAGTTCACGGATTTTGGCCCGTAAACCACTACCGAGGACCGATTTGCTAAAGAGAGAGCTGAATTAAATATTTCTAATTAATTAATATCTATTAATTAACGACGAATACCGAGCTTTTCGATAATCGCTCTGTAACGCGTGACATCGGTCTTTGCAAGGTATTGCAGAAGACGACGACGCTTACCAACCAACAACAAGAGTCCACGACGATTGTGGTGGTCATTCTTATTTGTCTTGAGGTGTTCAGTAATCTCTTCGATACGGCGTGAGAGCAGGGCAATCTGTGCCTCTGGGCTTCCTGTGTCAGTGGCAGAAGCGCCGTATTTGGTGATGATTTCTAGTTTCTCTGCTGGCTTTAACGCCATGGTGGCACTCCTTTGACTTTCACGAGGGCCTCGGTGTGAATCACGAAGGCACGCTTTCTCGTTTGTGAGCCAAGGTTATCAGCGAGGCACCTAAGGGGTGAAATCGCACCCCATGTGAGCGGGGAATGAGGGGCAATTAAGCGGTAAGAGCCTTAGCCTGCTCGCAATCGGCCTTCATCTGGACCAAGAGCGGATCTAACCCATCGAATTTGAGGGTGTCTCGGAGGCGGTAGCCGAACTCCAACTTTGCCTCTTGGTCGTACAGATCCAAGCCACTTTGGTCGATGGCATAGGCCTCGACCTGGCGACCACGGACTCCAGGAAATGTGGGGTTGGTGCCAATCGAGATTGCGGCCTGCCAGCGATGCTCCCCGACCGTTAGCCATCCGGCGTAGACGCCATCGGCTGGAATGGTCGCGTTATCGGCAAGCCCAAGATTGGCAGTTGGGTAGCCAATGGTGCGGCCACGCTTCTCGCCATGTACAACCGGGCCGCGCAGATAGAAAGGACGAGTCAACATCTCATTCGCGCGCTCTACATCTCCATCGACAATCAGGGTGCGAATACGTGTAGAGGAGATTGCGCTTCCACGATTTTCCTCAAGATGAACTGCGCTCACACCAAAACCTTGAGCATGCTCCTTGAGGTAATCCACGTTTCCAGCGGCTTTATGTCCAAATGTGAAATTAGCGCCGACCGTTACATGCGTAGCAGCTAGTTGATTTACCAACACTTCGGTGATGAATGCATCTGGCGACATTGCTGCAAACTCTTTTGTAAATGGAAGCACGACAACTTCTGCGGCGCCGTTCTCTTTGAGCAACTCGATACGGTCTTGGAGATTTACCAACGCCGAAGGAGTTCGCTCTGGCGCAAAGATAGAAGTCGGGTGAGGATCAAAGGTAAGAACAGTCACGGCGCCATGTTTGGCTGCTTCCGCCAAAATCTCTTGGTGCCCGCGATGCACGCCATCGAAAATGCCGATTGCCACTGAGGTCATAGCGCTTATTCTTTCATGGAAACGAGAGTTGGTCGCGCGAGGGTGTGATCGCCTAAGGTTGAATTCTCGAGCAAAGCAACAAAGGAACCATCACTTGAGAGGGCGGCAACAGGTCCTTGCGAAACGCTCGCACTAATCGTCCGTCCAAATGAAATCTCATTGAGTTCTTGGAGATCAACTTCGCGAACCGGCAAAATCCGAGAGATTCCAGCGGCTGTTGAGATTAACTCCGCACTCTCCCAATCCGCACACTCGGCGATATCAAAGGGTGAGACGAGAGTACGACGGAGTGCTGTGAGGTGTCCCCCGACCCCGAGGGCATCTCCCAAATCTCTAGCAATCGCTCTGATGTAAGTACCGGCCGAGCAGATCACAGAAACATCGATCTCAATGGATTCATTGCTTCGTGAGATTGAATGGATATCAATCGAAGTGATTGTGACTTCGCGGGATGGAAGCTCAAACTCTTCGCCAGCGCGCACGCGTTCGTGTCCGGTCTTTCCACCAACTTTGATGGCACTCACAGAGCTGGGACGTTGAGAAATCGTGCCAATCATCTTGGCCAACTCTCCTTGGATTTGTGAATCAACTATCTTCTCTAGTTCAGATGCGCTTGCCACCTTAAGAATTTCGCCTTCAACATCATCTGTCAGCGTTGAGCGACCTAAGGCAATTGTTGCGGCATATCCCTTGGTTCCATCAACAACATATTGCAGAAGACGCGTGGCATTGCCTATTCCTAATACGAGCACACCTGTCGCCATGGGATCTAACGTCCCGGCATGACCAACTTTCTTAGTTCCAAAGCGGCGACGGATCTTGGCCACCACATCAT
Organism: Actinomycetota bacterium; assembly: GCA_947381255.1. GTDB lineage: Bacteria > Actinomycetota > Actinomycetes > Nanopelagicales > Nanopelagicaceae > PALSA-747. The sequence continues at coordinate 10,205 of CANCUC010000004.1, read as the reverse complement.
GACTCGTCATTCCACTGCTCTTATCGACGAGCAAGAAACCATTCATGCCAGAGTGGATTTACTCTGTAATTTTATAAGGGTCGGCATCCCCGATGGGCTTTGCACCCTCACGCAACTTTGCGAGCTCAGCATCAGCGGCGCGAACAGATGACATCAAGTCATTCATCGCGGTTGCTGATTCCTGTAGACCATCTGCGAAGAATTCGATGGTCGGGGTAATGCGCAAGCCGAGTGAGCCACCAACTTCGCGTCTTACCAAGCCCTTGGCTGAAGCCAGCGCAGCAGCAGTTCCTGCCTGCGCATCTTCATCACCAAGGACTGTGTAGAAAATCGATGCTTGTTGTAAATCACCGGTCACGCGCACATCGGTGATCGTGACAAAGCCCAAGCGAGGATCTTTCACCTTCGCTTCAAGCGTTGCCGCGACCACCTCTTTAATGCGATCGGCAACTTTAAGTGCACGGTTTGATGCCATGGTTAAGCTCGCTTCTTCTCGCGAATCTCAAAGACCTGGATTACATCGCCAACTTCAAGCTCCTTGTATGAACCGAGTCCGATACCGCACTCGTATCCATCCTTGACCTCAGTTGCATCATCCTTGAAGCGTCGTAGAGATTCGATCGCGAGGTTCTCGCCCACGATAACTCCATTACGCAAGGTACGAGCCTTGGCGTTACGACGGATAAATCCATCGAGCACCAAGCAACCAGCGATATTTCCAACCTTGCTTGATTTAAAGATGTCGCGGACTTCTGCATTACCAAGTACAACTTCTTCGTACTCTGGCTTGAGCAGACCCTTGAGAGATGCCTCGATCTCTTCGATTGCTTGATAAATAACGGTGTAGAAGCGAACTTCGACGCCCTCTTGATCAGCGAAGATTGCAGTTTGTGGCTCAGGCTTAACGTTGAATCCGATGATAACCGCTGTTGACGCAGAGGCCAGAGTTACATCGTTCTTAGTAATTGCACCAACGCCACGGTGGATAACGCGAAGATCAACTTCACTACCGACATCGAGTTGTAAGAGCGCATCTTCCAAGGCTTCAACAGAACCAGATACGTCACCCTTGAGGATGAGGTTAAGGGTGCTGACCTTGGATTGCTCCATGAAGTCTTCAAGTGAGACCTTCTTACGAGTCTTAGCCAAGAGCGCATTACGAGTAGCGAGTTGACGCTTCTCTGCGATCTGACGTGCAGTGCGATCATCTTCTGCGACGATAAATGAATCACCGGCGCCAGGTACGGAGGTAAATCCGAGTACCTGTACTGGACGAGATGGACCAGCCTCAGAAACAGCATCGCCATTCTCATCGAGCATCGCACGGACGCGACCGTAAGAACCACCAGCAACGATTGCATCTCCCACGCGAAGTGTTCCGCGCTGTACCAATACGGTAGCAACTGGACCACGGCCCTTATCGAGGTTCGCTTCAATAGCAACACCACGAGCAGCATCATCAGCGACGGCACGAAGATCAAGGGCGGCATCTGCGGTGAGCAGAACGCTGTCGATCAATTCATCGAGACCTTCACCAGATTTTGCAGAGACGTTAACGAATATTGTGGTTCCGCCATACTCTTCAGCGATCAAGTTGTACTCGGTTAATTGTTGGCGGACCTTATCTGGGTTCGCGCCTTCCTTATCAACCTTGTTAACAGCGACAACGATTGGGACATCTGCTGCTTGAGCGTGGTTAAGAGCTTCGATGGTTTGTGGCATAACGCCGTCATCTGCAGCTACAACCAAGATCGCAATATCAGTGACCTTCGCACCACGGGCACGCATAGCTGTGAAGGCTTCGTGACCAGGTGTATCGATGAATGTGATTGCGCGTTCGGCACCATCATGCATACGGTGAATTTGGTATGCACCAATGTGCTGAGTAATTCCGCCGGCTTCCGACTTAATAACTTCAGTCTTACGGATTGCATCCAAGAGACGAGTCTTACCGTGATCGACGTGACCCATGACGGTAACGATTGGCGAGCGCACGACGAGATCTTCATCAGCAATATCTTCAAGCTCTTGCTCGAGGTTGATATCAAACTCTTCTAGGAGTTCGCGATCTTCATCTTCAGGGCTAACTACTTGAATAACGAAACCAAGTTCGCCACCAAGAATCTTGAAGGTATCTTCATCAACCGATTGCGTTGCAGTAACCATCTCACCTAAGTGGAATAGCGCTGAAACTAATGAGGCTGGATCGCCATTGATCTTCTCGGCGAAATCCATAAGTGTTGCGCCGCGACGTAGACGAATAACGGTCTTTCCATCACCATGGGGAACAACTGCTCCACCAAGTGAAGGTGCCGCCATATTGTCGAACTCTTCGCGAAGAGCCTTCTTGCTCTTATGCGCCTTGCCCTTCTTGCTTCCCTGCTTACCGAATGCTCCAGCAGTTCCGCCACGTTGATGGCGACCGCCACCCTTTCCACCAAAGTTCGATGGACCAGTTGATGGTGTTGCTGATGGTGTGCGATATGGAGAACCGCCTGCTGCTCCACCCGGACGAGGTGCGCCTGCGCCAGCTGGGCGAGGTGCTCCTGGACCTGCAGGACGAGCGGCGAAACCTGGACGAACTGCGCCAGGACGATTACCTGACATTGGAGGACGCTCACCTGGACGAATTGGTCGGTTAGCTGGTGGGCGAGGAATTGCGCCACCTACTGTTGATGAGAATGGATTGTTACCCGCACGAGGTGGACGAGGAATTGCTCCTGCTACCTGTGCTGGGTTTGGTGCTGCAAATGGATTGTTACCTGGACGAGGTGGTTTAGGTGCAGCGCCATCTTCTGGCGCAGCAGGTGCTGCCGCTTCTGGTGCAGGTGGTGGCGTTGGAACAACAGGCGGGCGAGGTACAACTGATGTTGGCGCTGTCGATCCAGCCTGGATACCAAGTTGGTTGCGAGTGCTCTCATCGAGTTGAGCAATTGCAGCATCAATCTCTTCTTGAGTTGGCTCTGCCTTCTTTGCCGCTGCCTTTTTCGCAGGGGCCTTCTTTGCCGCAGGGGCAGCGCCCTCTGCAGGTTTCATATCTGGGAACTTCTCCATCAACTTTCGCACAACGGGTGCTTCAACAGTTGATGATGCTGACTTAACGAACTCGCCAACTTCTTGTAACTTAGCGAGGAGCTCTTTGCTATCGAGCCCTAATTCTTTTGCTAATTCGTAAACGCGGACCTTTGCCACAGTTGCCTTCCTGGTTCTTGGCCCCTGCGTCTATCGCCGAAGCCTAAATAAATGCCTTACTCATGAGCGCGCGGTGCTCATGATTGTGTGTATGCCTTCATTTTTGCTCCTTGTGATGGATCAAACTAGTTTGTTAAAAATGCTTGCAGGTCCTGGAGTTGAAGTTCTCCACCGGACTTAAATGCCCGATTAAAAGATCTCCGTGTCTGGGCTACTTCGAAACATCTCGGATGTAGCCAAGCTCCTCGACCAGGTAGAACATGATTTGGATCTGGAGTTACCCGATCCGAAATCAGAACTAGGTGAAGAAGTCCTTGCGAACTCTCCCGGCTCCGACACGCGATACAGCTTCGCATCGGGACCATTGAGGAGAACCTTACTCGCTCAGAGCCGTGGGGCGTAATTCCTCTTCCTGGGCGGCACTTTCCTGGGCCGCGAGCGCTTCGGCGGCGGCTAATTCCGCTGCGGCGGCAGCTGCTTCAGCCTTAGCAATATCACTTGGCTTCAAGAGGCGTTCAACCGGATTATCTGGATGGATATCCATCCGCCAACCGGTGAGCCGTACTGCCAGACGGACATTTTGGCCATCTTTGCCGATTGCTAACGAGAGTTGGAAATCAGGAACGATCACCTTCGCTGATTTTGCCTCAAGATCGACTACCTCAACGCTGGTAACTCGAGCGGGAGCAAGAGCGTTCGCAACATATGTCGCTGGATCCTCTGAATAATCAACGATGTCGATCTTCTCGCCATTGAGTTCATCCATGACTGCTTTAGAGCGTGCGCCCATGGGGCCAATCAACGCACCCTTAGGACTTACTCCGACGCGATGAGATCGAACTGAAACCTTGGATCGTTGTCCAGGCTCGCGCGATACGCCAACAATTTCAACGACCCGATCTTTTAACTCTGGGACTTCTAGTGTGAATAACATCTTCACAAAATTTGGGTGGGTTCTAGAGAGAGTGACCTCAGGACCCTTCTCTCCTTGTCGTACATCTACGACATAAGCCTTAATGCGATCTCCATGCTTGTAACTCTCGGTGGGAACCTGTTCAACTTGAGGAATCTTTCCCTCGACCCGGCCAAGGTCAACATAAATGATTGTGGAGTCACGGCCCTGCTGAACAATTCCAGAGATGATGTCTCCAACGTTGCCGGAGAACTCCGCGACGATGCCCGCATCATTCATGGCACGCATCTTCTCTTTGAGAACCTTGCGCACTACAGATTTAATCTTTGACTCGAAACCCTCTGGCATATGGGTAATGGTCTCGGTATAGATGCCCTCATCATTAAATTGCGGGACATGAATCAAGATCTCACCAGTCTGGCGATTTAGAACTGAACGACCTTGCGGCATGGCATCAGGTAGTTCAATGTAAGCCTCGGTGACGGTCTGTTCAATTGAGTTGATGAGCTTCTCGAGCGGGATTCCTTTTTCTAGCGTCATCGCTAGAAGGGCATCTACATCCACACTCATTATTCGTCTCCCTTTTTAAGGGACTTAAATTCAATTTCAACGTTCGCCTTTTCGATATCAGCAAGCGCGACCTCTTGCTCGTCGATCTTTACCTTCTCATCTAGATACTCACCGATACGGCCCTTAACAAGTTGGCCATTATGTAACTTGAGTGTTGCTAGGCGACCGTGGTTCTTGCGCCAGTGGCGCGGAAGGGTCAGCGGACGATCAATTCCCGGTGAAGAAACTTCGAGTGTAAATGGAGTTTCACCAAGCTCTGCTAGGTTCTCCAGTACTTCGGAGATCTCTTTGGTTACAGAGGTAACTTGATCAAGGTTTAAATGGGTATCGCTATCGACAATAACGGCGAGGATTGTTGGGCTTCCACCAGTCAAGGTGACCTCTTCAAGATACATGCCAGATGCTTCAATAATCGGAGCAATCGCTCCCGTAACACTTTCGATAATACTCATCTCTGGCTCTCTTTCCGCTATTTAGTTATAGATCCAATCATAACTCAATTTTGCGATCAGAGCCGCCACCACCAATAGGAAGATCTTGCGCACCAGCGGAGAGCCGCCTCGAATCGCGAGACGTGAACCAATAAGTGCTCCGGTGACATTAGCAAAAGCGAGGGCTAGGCCGAGTTTCCACCAGATATGTCCAGTGATTTGGAAGGTGACGATTGCGCCAAAATTGGTGGAAATATTTACAAGTTTTGCGGTGGCACTCGCCTTAAGAAATTCATAGCCAACAACAATCACTAGAAGGAAGACTAAGAAAGTTCCGGTACCGGGTCCAAAGAGGCCATCGTAAAAACCTATAAGCAATCCGCAGGCAGCGACAATCCATAATCTCGTGCTGGCGGAATAGCGGAGATTTTCATTGAGGCCAAGGTTTGGTTTGCGCCAGGTATAGATCCCAACCAAAACAAGCAGAGTCAAAATAAGTGGATGAAATACTGAAGTTGGGAAGTGAGATGCCAGATGTGCACCGGCGACTGATCCGATTAAGGCAGGAATCGCCATCGAGAGAGTTAGGCGCAGATCCGGTCTTACCTTTTTAAAGTATGAAGCGGCCGCACTTGATGTTCCAAAGATTGAAGGGATCTTATTTGTTCCCAAGATCATCGGAATTGGTTTATTGGAAATACCAATCAAGAGCGCGGGAAGTTGAACCAATCCCCCACCACCTGCAACGGCATCAACAAATCCCGCAAAGCCAGAGGCCAGAGCTAAGAAAATGAAGGTGAGGATGGACATCTTTTAACTAATTGTTAATTGCAGCGATGATCTCTGCAACCGCGCTATCGGTTGCAAACTCAACCTTGCTTCCAAGGCTGCGCACGCGAAATTCAATCTTGCCCTCTTGTAAGGACTTTCCAACGATGACGATATATGGAATGCCGATTAATTCAGCATCCTTGAATTTCACGCCAGGACTTGCATCCTTGCGATCATCAAGAAGGACGGTTAAACCCATAGCTTCAAGCTGCTCTGTGAGCTGCTCGGCAAAGTTGAAGATGCTCTCATCTTTACCCGCGGCAACCACATGAACTTCTGCTGGAGCGATCTCTCGTGGCCAGATTAATCCGATCTCATCATGAGATTGTTCGGCGATAGCCGCAACTGCGCGTGATACGCCAATTCCATAGGAGCCCATGGTCACTACTTGAGCCTTGCCATTTTGATCGAGAACTGTGAGGCCAAGTGCCTGCGCATATTTGCGACCGAGTTGGAAGATATGGCCAATCTCAATCGCGCGATCGATAACGACCGGGGTTTGGCAGGTTGGACAAGGATCTCCAGCCTTAACCTCTGCAGCTTCAACAAATGCCGTCACCTCAAAATCACGGCCATGAGTTACATATCGTGCATGCTTGTCGCGCTCATTTGCACCCGTAATCCAATGTGAACCAATAACGATTCGAGGATCTGCGTAGACGGTAATGCCGAGCTTTGCCGCATCCTGAGGTCCAACATATCCCTTGACCAAACCTGGGTACTTCGCAAAATCCTCATCTTCAAAGAGACGAAGGTCTTGAACTCCTGCGAGGTTTGCACCTACGCGCTTGAGATCGACTTCACGATCGCCTGGAACCAATATCGAAATTGCTTTTCCATCGGCCATCAGAAGAACATTCTTCAGAGTATCTGCGCCGGTGATTGAGATTCCGAACTTCGAATTAACGAGTTCAACGAGTGAATCAATCGTTGGAGTATTTGGCGAATCAAAGATTTCAAAGGCGGGTGGAACTTCGCCTTTATACGCATCAACCTTTGTAACCATCGCCTCGACATTTGCGGCGTAACCACATTTTTCGCAGAGTACGTAAGTATCTTCACCCGTTGGGCATGGAGCTAAGAACTCTTCAGATTTTGAGCCGCCCATTGCGCCGGACATCGCCGAGACAATATTGAACTTCAATCCAAGGCGATTAAAGGTCTTGATATATGCCTCGCGGTGGCGTTGGTAGGAAGCCTCGAGACCGGCATCATCAATATCGAATGAGTATGAATCTTTCATCACGAATTCGCGGCCACGGATAATTCCGCTACGCGGACGAGGTTCATCGCGATACTTAGTTTGAATCTGATAGATCGATAATGGAAGATCTTTATAGGAGGAGAACTCCCCCTTCACCATCAATGTGAACATCTCTTCATGGGTTGGACCTAGGAGGTAATCATTTCCCTTGCGATCCTTGAGACGAAAAAGGTCAGGACCGTACTCGGTCCAACGATTGGTTGACTCATATGGGTCGCGTGGCAAGAGCGCAGGGAAATGAACTTCCTGGAAACCAGCGTTATCCATCTCTTCGCGGACGACTTTTTCTACATTGCGATAGGTGCGATATCCGAGCGGCAACCACGAGTAAATTCCTGCAGCAACCCGGCGGACATATCCAGCGCGGACGAGCAGACGGTGGCTTGCAACCTCAGCATCTGCTGGGTCATCGCGCAAAGTGCGCAGCAATAAGGTAGACATTCGCAACATGCGAGAACCTTATCTAACGAGGAAGTGGTTACAGACCGTTCACGGTAGGTGTGCCTGAGGCAACACCTGCAGCGGCCATCTCATCGGCCAAGCGATTGGCTTCAAAGATCAAAGTCTCAACAATCTCGGCCTCTGGAACAGTCTTGATGACCTCACCGCGTACGAAGATCTGACCTTTTCCATTTCCAGATGCGACGCCGAGGTCAGCCTCGCGCGCTTCACCAGGTCCATTAACAACGCAACCCATAACCGCAACGCGAAGTGGAACGGTCATTCCTTGTAACCCAGCCTGAACTTTCTCGGCAAGTGAATAGACATCTACTTGAGCGCGGCCGCATGATGGGCAAGAGACAATCTCGAGCTTACGTTGGCGCAAGTTAAGAGATTCCAGAATTGAGATTCCGACCTTTACCTCTTCTACGGGAGGCGCTGAGAGTGAGACACGGATGGTGTCGCCGATTCCTTCAGCGAGCAAAATTCCAAATGCAGTTGCAGATTTGATCGTTCCTTGGAAGATCGGTCCAGCTTCAGTTACGCCAAGATGCAATGGGTAATCGCATTGCGCGGCGAGGAGTCGGTAGGCCTTAACCATGGTGACGGGGTCGTGGTGTTTAACCGAGATCTTGATATCAGAGAAACCATGCTCTTCAAAGAGTGATGCCTCCCAGAGTGCAGATTCTGCAAGCGCCTCAGGGGTGGCCTTTCCATACTTCGCCAAGAGACGAGGATCGAGTGAGCCAGCGTTAACTCCAATACGAATTGGAATCCCGGCATCTCCCGCCGCCTTCGCTACTTCCTTCACCTTGTCATCAAATTGCTTGATGTTGCCAGGGTTGACGCGAACGGCAGCGCATCCAGCATCGATAGCGGCAAAGATGTATTTAGGTTGGAAGTGAATATCTGCAATAACTGGAATCTGGGATTTCTTAGCGATGGCCTTCAGTGCGTCGGCATCATCCTGGCTTGGCACCGCTACGCGAACGATCTGGCAGCCAGAGGCTGTGAGCTCTGCGATCTGCTGCAGGGTGGCATTTACATCTGAGGTGAGCGTGGTGCACATGGACTGCACGCTTACAGGGGCATCGCCTCCCACAAGGACGCTTCCTACCTTGAGCTGCTTGCTCTTACGGCGAGGTGCGAGAACTGGCAATGGGGCTGATGGAATTCCGAGATCGACCATGGCTTTATTCTGCCTCAAATTAGAGATTGAAGTGAACTGGATTGAAGATATCGGCCGCGAGCAGCATTAATGAGAGCGCGACGAGGAAGATAAAGACCACGGCTGTGATCGGCATCAACTTTTCGAGGTCAATTGGCGCTGGTTCTGGAAGTGCGCGACGACGCGCTCTCCATCTGCGATAACCATCGATAACCGCTACAGCCATATGCCCGCCATCCAGCGGTAGCAGTGGAAGCAGATTAAATATTCCGATAAAGATATTGAGGCTGGCGATAATCAAGAGGAAGGTCTCGAGTTTGTCTCCAAAACTCAAGGCGTGATCACTCGCCGTTGCAGCAGAGGCCTGAGCAACTCCGACCACTCCGACTAAACCGTTGGCATCGCGCTTTGCACCCAAGAAGGTCTGGCGGAAGAGCGCCGGAACTTTTCCTGGAAGGGAGATGAGAGATTTAATACTGGTCGAAAAGAAGTTTGAACCAAGGCTCCACGTATCGTGAATTGAAGTGATGATTCCTTCGCGTTGCAGGCCAATCTTGCTGATTATTCCAAGCATCCCAAAGCTCTTGCCTTCAATCGTTACCTGAGCTGGGTTTACATCAAGAGAAATTCTCTGGCCTGCGCGATCAATCACTAGGTGGATTGTCTTACCTGCTGAGTTGCGAATGACTTGTACATCTTTGCTCCACTCTGTGACCTTCGCGCCGTTTACGGAGATGATGTGATCTCCAGGCATAAGCCCAGCGCTCTTGGCGGGTGAAGGTGTCGATCCAGCAGGACAGGCGTTGGAGGTTGCACTGGTATTTATGCACGGTAGGACTTGATCAATAATTGGCAGTGATGTGGATACACCAATTCCAAAGAAGATTACAAAGAGAAGTACGAATCCAAGAATGAAGTGGCTAATAGAACCCGCTGCAAGCACGATTAAGCGGCGAGGAGTAGATGCTTTGACGAAGGCTCGAGGTGCTTCTTCCTCACTCATCTCCTCGTGAATAGACATACCGATAATGCGGCAATATCCGCCGGCGGGAATCGCCTTAATTCCGAACTCGGTCTCACCTTTAGTGAAGGACCAGATTTTGTATCCGAAGCCTAGGAAGAATTCGGTGACCTTCATTCCAAATTTCTTTGCGAAGATAAAATGACCAAATTCATGGAGCATTACTGAGAGTAGAAGCGCTACGACAAAGGCTAAAACTCCAAGAGCTTGCAACATTATTTCTTCTCCAGAACTAGTAATTGGGCAACCTGACGGGCATCTTGCTCGATTGCACTGACATCAGCCAAATCGCGCATCACGGAAGCTGAAAGTGATTCAAGTTTTGCAGCGGTAGCTGCGACGACTTCAACAATTGCGGTAAATGGAATTTCACC
>CANCUC010000003.1 GCA_947381255.1 Actinomycetota bacterium | reverse complement strand
TTAATTTGATTAACGGTTCGTCCAAAGAAAACTTGAGATGCAGTTTGAACTCCATATGAGCCACGACCAAAGTAGATGGTGTTGAGATAATCCTCAAAAATCTGATCCTTTGATAGTTGTTGTTCCAACTTAACAGCGATAACTATCTCTTTGATCTTTCGCTGCACGCTCTGCGCAGGAGATAAGAATGCGGTCTTTGCATATTGCTGCGTAATGGTTGAACCACCTTGCAAGCTTCCGCCACGTAGATCGTGCCAAAGTGCACGTAAAATTCCGGTGGGACTAAAAGCGTGTTCGGTGTAGAAGTTGCGATCTTCAGCGGCCAAGATTGCGTGGCGTACATTGATAGGAATAGTTGCGAGCTGAACGCTGGTGCGATCTTGAGCGCCGACGCGACCAATCTCTGAACCATCTGCGTATTGAATAATGGTTGCTTGGCTATTTACATATTGATTGGGGTCAGGAATCTTGACTGTGAAATATGCATATGCAAATAGATAGGTGCCGATAACAAAGCCCCCGCCGATCGTAAATATCGCTCCGCGAATGAACCAGGTACGGAGATTTTCGCGGGAGGGTTTTTCCATGAGTGAAAGGTTACCGCCCTGTGCTTCGGGCGTAATCCTCATCTTCTAAGGTGCGCACCTTCCGTGGAGGCTTGCGGTACTTACCATCACCCAATTTGAAGGAATAAATCAGATGGTGCCAGCCACAACCTCGGCAGACTTCAACGATATAGACGCGAAATTCACCGAACTCCGATTGCATCTCAGAAATCTCGGTCGAAGTCTTAATGCGACCTGAGTACTGACCGAGTTGATCGCCAAAGGTGTAGTGCAGCTCGACCATCTCGGCCTTACGGCAGACAGGACATAACCGTTCGACAGGCTCTCCATGATATTTCGCTGCGCTCTTTAGATAAGGATCCGCGTCGCAGGCATCTAGCCCAGATGTTGTTCCTTTAAAGAGTGCGATTAACGTGGCGCGACGCTTAAGTGAATAATCAATCGCATCACGGCGACTCCACAAAGCGGTCAACATAGTTTCCAAGAATAAACCTTTATTACTAACTACGCTTGCGCGCATGAGAAAGATTGGGATGACCAAGAATTGGCCATTTCATCCCGGCAGCAAACTGCCACAGATTCTCACGATTCGTTGGTTAGGACAAGTTGGCGATGGAATTTTCCAATCCGCGCTTGCCTCATTCGTTCTCTTCTCTCCTGAACGCCAACCGAACGCCGTAGGTGCGGCAACCGCCTTTGCAGTTGTACTTCTTCCCTACTCCTTTGTTGGGCCCTACGCAGGAGTCTTTCTTGATCGCTTTTCGCGCCAACGCATTGTTCAATTCTCTAATTTCATACGAGCAACAGATTTAGCGCTCATCGCCATCTTTATTAAATCTGGCGCAACTGGTGCCGGTCTCACATTGTTAGTACTCGTAGCATTTGGAATTAATAGATTGATTCTCTCTGGGCTTTCAGCTGGACTCCCACTCATCGTTGAAAGAGATGAGTTAATTTCTGCAAATGCGCTCGCGGTAACCGGTGGAAGTATTGGCGTTGTTATCGGTGGTGGAATTGGTATTGGAGTTAAAAAACTATTTGATGCTCATGGCAAGAGTGATCTCTCCGATGCCAAGGTAATCCTCATCGCAATGCTTCTCTATATTGCCAGCGCGCTATTTACGAGACGTTTGGAGCGAAGAGATATTGGACCCGCGGAACATGAAATTACTCCGGAAGTTCGCGGTTGGCGCGAATTACAAGAAGGTTTACGTATTTTAAAAAATCACCCAGATGCGCTTCGTGGAATTTTCGCAACAGCGATACAACGTGGTGGATTAACAGCACTCACCTTGATGGGGTTGTTACTGGAACGAAATTCATTTAACCCGCCGAGCAACCCTGATGCAGGTCTTGCCGGGTTTGCAAAGGCTCTCGCTGTAGCCGGTATTGGTTTTGGTGTGGGCTCTTTTATTACCCCGTTTTTTGTAAATTACTTTGGTCGCCACCGTTGGATACGAATGATGATGGTTGCTCCAATTCCATTCCTCGTACTCTTCGCCTTTATCCCTCAGGTGTGGCTGCTACTAACCACAGCCTTCTTCATTGCCACCTGCGGCCAAGCGGTGAAAGTAACAAATGACGCCCTGGTTCAATCTCAGATTGCAGACGAGTACCGAGGCCGGGTCTTTGCTTTCTATGACGTGGCTGTAAACGGTCTGATTGTTCTAGGGGCTATCGTGGCAGCGGTGCTTCTGCCAACAAGTGGAAAATCGGCAGTACTTCCGCTCACAACGGTTGTGGTTTTTCTGGCGGCTTCACTTCTACTACTTAGAAGGTCCAAGTTCTTTATCGCTCGCCCACTTTAAAAGTTCTGCAGTTGCAACCTCAGCTCCAAGTGGTCCACGTTCCATACGAAGTTCCAATAGAAAGTCATAAGCCTCGCCCACTAGCCGAGATGGCTTAATCCCCAAAAGCTCCATAATCTGCTGCCCATCAAGATCTGGACGAATTCGATTTAACTCCTCTTGCTCCATCAACTCTTGGATACGTGCTTCAAGTGAGTCGTAAGTGGCGGCAAGTTGATCTGCTTTGCGTTTATTGCGGGTCGTGCAATCTGCGCGCGTGAGAACATGGAGATGTACTAACAATTCTCCAGCATCGCGAATGTATCGACGTACCGCTGAATCGGTCCACTCTCCGCTTCCATATCCATGGAATCGTAGGTGCAAGAAAACGAGAGTTGAGACATCATCAACAGTCTTGCTATCAAATCGCAACTCTTTTAAACGCTTCTTTGTCATCTTTGCGCCAACAACTTCGTGGTGGTGAAAGGAGACTCCGCCCCCCGGAATTAGTTCGCGAGTTCTCGGTTTGCCGATGTCATGAAGTAGAGCAGCTAATCGAATTATTAAATTTGGCCCACCAAGGCGATCTTCCAATGAGATAGCTTGATCCAAGACGGTAAGAGAGTGCTCATATACATCTTTGTGGTGATGATGTTCATCAATCTCTAATTTAAGTTTTGGAAGTTCTGGTAGAAAACTTGAAGCTAATCCAGTTTCAACGAGAAGTTTCAACCCCAATCGTGGGTTGGCAGCCATGAGTGTTTTAGTAAATTCGTCGCGAATTCTTTCAGCTGAAATGATGGAAAGGCGTCCGGCCATCTCGGTGATTGCTTGCAGAATCTCAGGGTCAACGGTGAAATCTAATTGCGCTACAAATCTGGCAGCTCGCATCATGCGAAGTGGATCATCCGAGAAAGATGCTTCCGCACTGCCTGGAGTGCGCAAAATTTTCTTGGCAAGGTCCGATGCACCATCAAAGAGATCTATAAATTCAGGAGTGGGACTCGTAAGTTCTAGCGCCATTGCATTTACCGTGAAATCTCTGCGCGCTAAATCACCTTCAATGGTGTCACCAAAATCAACATCAGGTTTGCGAGATTGTGGATCGTAACTTTCGCTTCGATATGTTGTTACTTCAACCGTTACATCGCCTTTTTTTGCTGCGATAGTTCCGAATGCTGCACCGGTCTCCCACATGGCATCTGCCCAACGTTTGAGAAGGCGTGTTGAGTCCTGTGGTCGGGCATTAGTCGTGAAATCTAAATCATTTCCCAGTCGACCCAAGATGGCATCGCGCACCGGTCCGCCTACAAGCGCCAACCGAAATCCTGCCTCTTTATATGCTGATGCCAGGGATTGAATAATTTCCTCGTGCGTGGTGAGCGCGCCAAGGGCAAGCTCGGCGGCAATGTCTCGAGGATTAGGCATCTGGGTACTCACAATGAGTAAGGCTAGAGCAGTACCCTTCTCTTATGACCCCGGCACCTGGTGCGGGTGGCGATGCGAAACGGAAAAAACGTCGGAGACGGCGTCCTGCGGGGCCACACACACCAACACCTTCTTCTTCTGCGGTAAATACCGAAGCTGGTGTTACCCCTGCCAAAAAAACTGCCGTTAAAAAGCGCTCTGTCTACGCAAAACGGGTCGATGAGGTGAGTGCTGGCGGGCTAGTTATTGATGGAACTGGCACAAAGGGATTGTTGATTGGACGACGCGATCTTAAAGATGCCACCAGGGAGCGTTTACTTTGGTCGCTGCCAAAGGGGCATATTGAAGCTGGTGAAACTCCAGAGCAAGCGGCGATTCGCGAGGTGGCTGAAGAGACTGGGATTCAAAGTGAGATCGCTCGTGAATTAGGAATTATTGATTTCTGGTTTATGGCCGGCGGAAAGAGGATTCACAAAACCGTCCATCACTATCTCTTTAGAGAAGTGGGCGGAACATTGTCACCTCAAGTCACGGAAGTTGATGACGTCGGCTGGTTCCCGCTTGACGAGATCATCTCATTGCTTGCTTACCCTGATGAGAAAAAATTGATTGCAAAGTCGGGGGATCTCACCGTATGAAACGCGGAGCTCTCCTGGTAGCTAGCCTCTCATTAATATTTCTCTCTCTGCCCGCCCTTACTTCAAGCGCGCAGGCAAGCACAACAATTCTTATTACCGAACCAACTCACCGCCAAATTGCGGGGGAGTTTATCGATGATGAACTTGCTTCATCGCTCGGCGTAACTGGTCGACTCGGAGAACTTGTTTTTAATCCTCCACAAGGCGCACGAACGTGGATTGTCGATCCTGGTCTGGTCGAAGAGGTAACCTCGATGGCCAAGGGTTACACATTAACTTCTGGAGTTACTGGCACCGGTCAAGAGATTGCAAAATCTTGGCTTAATCAACTCGATCGAGTCATTAAATCCGACAGAGTTATCGCGCTCGCTATCGGCAATCCTTCTAAATATTGGGTGGCGCAATTATCTCCACATGAGATCAACTATGTCTTAGATATTTCACAGAAGCGATTAGCAGCAATTTTAGGAGTTGTGGTTGAGCCGAACGCAATCTATGAATCAAATTCCCACTTCACATTGTCTGCAACTGATATTGCTACAATCAAAAGTGATTCCGAATACTTTGCACACACAGCTTCTTATGTAGATCCTGCCACGATCGATACCTATCGATTAGCACTCATCAAAATATTGAATCCTAATCTCTCTGTTGACCGTCGTGGTTACTTAATCAGGGACTACACCCGAGCTGCGTTCAATCAAATTCACCTCGTCCATCTGAGTCCTGGCAAATTTACTGTCACCTCCTCGCACCAAAACCTGCCAATCACACTCACAAATGGCTTTCCAAATAGCGTGAAAATTAATTTGTACGCCATACCTACGAACCCCAAAGTTGAAGTTGGCTCGCTCTCACAAGTTGTTATTCCTGCAAAGTCAAAGATTCAGGTGATGGTCCCGATCACCGTGCTCACCTCTGGTACCTCTGGGTTAAATGTCGAGATGACATCGATGGAGGGCAACCTCCTCGGCGATTCCGTTATTTATCCGCTTCAACTATCGGTAATCAGCCCGATTGCCACCTGGTTCACAACTGGTGCGGCTATCGTGCTCTTTGTTGCAGCCTCATTCCAAAGTATTAGGCGCATCAGAAGAAGGCGGAAATGAGCGAGAGTTCAATAGTTCGCTCCTCAGCAATCATGGCTGCGGGAACTTTCGTCTCGCGCATTACGGGTTTAATTCGAGGCTTGCTCTTAGTCGCAGTACTCGGAACCAAACTTCTTGGCGATACCTTCAACGTCGCCAACACCATGCCTAACATTTTGTATAACCTCATTATTGGTGGCGCACTCACCGCGGTCTTTGTTCCTCAGATGGTGCGAGCTATACGTGGTGAGGATGGTGGTTCAGCCTTTATCTCTCGATTGGTTACAGCTACCAGTGTTGTGCTCGGCCTTCTGGTTTTAGTTTCGATAGTTGCTGCCCCACTGTTGGTAAGGATCTTTGCGAGCAGTTATGTGGGTCGCCCGGAATTTAATTTGACCGTTCTCTTTATGCGTTACTGCTTGCCACAAATTTTCTTTATGGGACTCTTCGCATTGCTTGGACAAGTTGCCAATGCAAAAGGAAAGTTTGGTCCAATGATGTGGGCCCCGGTCTTCAATAACATTGTCGGAATCGCAGTCTTTGGTTATTTCATGCATATCTCAAAGGGTTGGAAGGTCTCAACAATTTCAAGTGGTCAAGCAACCTGGTTGAGCTTGGGAACTACCGCAGGGTTTGTAATTCAACTCTTAGTTCTAATTCCAGTTATTCGCCAGACCAAGATCAAGATTCGCCCTCGATTTGATTGGCGCGATCCAGAGATTAAAAAATCTCTTCACCTTGCAAGTTGGACCTTGGCATTCGCCGCCTTCTCCCAATTGAGTTACTTAGTGACGGTCAACCTTTCAACAGGTGCGGCTGTTCGAGCCCTCAAAGAAGGAGTTACTACTGGAGTTGGATTTACTCCATATGGAAATGCATTTTTGATCTTACTTTTACCTCACTCGGTTATAACGATCTCAATTGTGACGGCAATACTTCCGCTCCTCTCCGGACATGCAATAGATGGAAAGATCCAAGAGATTCACGACGAACTAGTCCGCGCAATTCGACTGGTGGGCATCATCACCGTTCCGAGTGCGATTGCTTTCTTGCTTTATGGTCCACTCATCACAAGGACTCTCTTCTTTGGAATTTCCAATGCAGATGCCCGCTACCTCGGATTAGTCCTTTGCGCCTTTTCGATGGGCCTCTTGCCTTTGAGCGTTAATCTGATCGCGCTTCGCGGCCTCAACGCCTTTGAGAATGTAAAGTCCCAAGTCCTAAGCAATGCCATTATGAATGTAGCTGCAAGTCTCATGGCTCTCCTTGCAGCCTTAGTTCTCCCACCTAAGTGGGTGACTGTCGGGTTAGCCGGCGCCCTAGCGTTGAGTTATTACATAGGGGCATGGACTTCCATCAGGTTGCTCAAGCGCTACAAGATTGCGATTCGAACCAAGGAGATAACTGGGCTATATGGCCGCCTGGCACTTATCTATTCAGCGGTGGCTATTCCTCTCTATTTGATCATGGGCCATATCCCTGGCGGGAATACCTTCCAACTCATAGTTGTTCTACTGTTCAGCGGGTTGGGGTACCTCGGCCTGGCTCGAACCTTTAAAATCGCGGAGGTAGGAACGGCTTTCTCGCTCTTCCTGAAGCCTCGTCGATAAGCGCACTGCAAGAGAGTTCAAGGGAAAGTTGGTGTCTTCGTGAGTGAAACAATCCACGAGTTGGTGATTGTCGGTTCAGGTCCTGCCGGTTATACCGCTGGAATCTATGCCGCAAGAGCTCAACTTGCCCCAGTCCTCTATGAAGGTTCTGTGACAGCCGGTGGCGCACTCATGAACACTACCGAAGTCGAAAATTTCCCGGGTTTCCCGGCAGGCATCATCGGTCCTGATTTGATGGATAACCTCAAAGCTCAGGCAGAAAAGTTTGGAACAGTTCTCGTGCGAGATGACATCGTTGAGATGGAACTCGAAGGGGATGTAAAAGTACTTAAAGATGGAAGCGGAAATGTTTTGCGTTCCAAAGCGGTAATTCTTGCTACAGGGTCTGCATATAAAGAGATTGGTTTAGAGAACGAGAAGCGCCTCTCTGGACGCGGAGTTTCATGGTGTGCAACCTGTGATGGATTCTTCTTCCGGAATCAAGAGATTGCAGTTGTTGGTGGCGGTGATTCCGCGATGGAGGAGGCAAACTTTCTCACGCGCTTTGCTTCGAAGGTTGTCATCATTCATCGTCGTGATTCACTTCGCGCTTCAAAGATCATGGTTGAACGCGCGCAGGCAAATCCAAAGATTGAATTCCTGTGGAACACCGAAGTTATCGATGTCTTAGGTGCAGATAATGTTTCGGCACTTAAATTGCGAAATACCGTCGATGGAACTGAGAGCGAGAGAGCTTTCACTGGTTTATTTGTCGCTATCGGCCACACGCCAAGATCCGAACTCCTCGTTGGTCAGGTGGATCTTGATGGTGAGGGATATGTGAAAGTTGATGGAAGAAGTACAAGAACCAATCTCTCTGGTGTATTTGCGTGTGGGGATCTTGTAGACCACACCTATCGCCAAGCGATTACTGCGGCAGGATCTGGGTGTCAGGCCGCCTTAGACGCTGAAAGATTTCTTGCTGGACACTAGAATTACGCAATAACTTATTAAGAATTAATAGAGTTTTATAAACCATCTAGGGAGAGATATGAGCAACACATCACCAGTAACAGCCGCTACATTTGAAGAGGTTGTACTTAAGAGCACGACCCCAGTCCTAGTTGATTTCTGGGCAGAGTGGTGTGGTCCATGCCGCGCAGTCGGTCCAATCTTGGAAGAGATTGCAGCTGAACATGCTGGCAAGATCAAGATTGTTAAGCTCAACACTGACGAAGAGGCTTCGATTGCTATGAAGTATGGAATTACCTCGATCCCAACCATGAATGTTTATGTTGGCGGTCAGGTTGTTAAGAGCATCGTTGGAGCTAAGCCAAAGCCAGCACTGCTCAAAGATCTTGAAGCGTATATCGCTTAATTAGCTAGCGAAATCAGAGTTCCAATGTCGCCCGATCTCACACTAGGTGGGTCGGGCGACCTTGTTTTACAAGTAACTAGTTATCTCACTCGATTAAATCTTCTTAAAGAAGAGGGTTCGCAATTCACCGAAACTGTTGAATCTGCTGTTAAAGAATTTCAACAATCTCGTGGCTTAACGGTGAGTGGAGTTGTTGATTCCATAACCCTAAGAGCCCTCGATGAAGCGCGTTGGAAATTAGGTGATCGAGTCCTTTCACTCACCTCCCCCGCAATGCGTGGAGATGATGTAGCCGCGTTGCAATCTCAATTAAGTGAGATGGGATTTAACTGCGGTCGTGTTGATGGAATTTTTGAGAGCGACACTGAGAGCGCCGTGATGGAGTTTCAAAAATCTGTTGGTGTGAAAGTTGATGGGCGTTGTGGCCCAGCAACAATTCTCTCCATGATGCGCCTTAAGAAGATTGTTTCCGGTGGAACTCCGATCGCGCTTCGAGATGCAACAAATAGAGCGCAGAAGGGACCATCACTTTCGGGCAAGGTGATTGTTATTGATCCTTCTGATTCCCCAGAACTCTTTGATTTAACACAACGTCTCGAGGGTCGTTTAATTGCCCTTGGAGTAAATGTTTTCATTACCCGAATCAACTCATCTTCACCATCGGAATCAGAGCGCATTGAACGTGCAAACTCAGCAAGCGCAGATTTGGTGATCTCACTTCACCTAGATCGATACATTAATGAGAAAGCTCATGGGGTTGCGACTTACTTCTATGGCAGTGATTCTCATGGCGTGCATTCGATAGTTGGTGAGCGTTTCGCTACCTTGGTGCAACGCGAAATTTGCGCCCGTACAGATCTTCTTAACTGTCGAACTCATGCAAAGACATGGGATTTACTTCGACTTACAAAATCTCCAACGGTACGGATTGAACTTGGTTTTGAAAGCAATCCTGGGGATGTAAAGAGAGTTTCAGATCCCGCTTTCCGTGAAACAGTTGTGGAAGCCCTAATGGTGGCCATTCAACGTCTCTACCTGAGCGCGGAGAATGATGCTAAGACTGGAACGTTGCGTATCTCTGATTTGCGTAGGGCCGGTTTAAGAAAATAAGGGCAACTCCACCTTCATGAGGTGTGGCAGAATTGTCTGATGTCCAATGAGATAACGCGTTTTCGCACAGGTGAAGATCAACAGCTCCCGCAACGTTTTGCGCACCGAGCCGAGCTCATGCACGCCAGCGAAATTCGCGCCCTCTTTGCCGTGGCCTCCCGCCCAGAAATCGTCTCTCTCGCCGGTGGCATGCCAAACCTTTCAGCCCTTCCAATGGAGATGATGGCTGATGTGGTCGAAAAACTCATTAAAGAGAATGGCGCCGAGGCCCTGCAATATGGCAGCGGACAGGGCCATCCAAAATTGCGCGAGCAGATCTGTGATGTGATGGCGCTTGAAGGTATCCGCGCCCATCCAGATGACATCATTGTTACAACAGGTTCGCAGCAGGCTCTGGATTTGATCTCGCGTATCTTCATTAATCCAGGAGATGTTGTTCTTGTAGAGGCGCCCTCATATGTTGGAGCTCTTGGAACGTTTAAACAATACGAGGCGAATGTCGTTCACGTTGAGATGGATGAGAACGGGCTTGTTCCTGATGCCCTTCGCGCGGCGATTAAGGCGGTCCGTGAAACCGGCCAGGAAATTAAGTTCCTCTATTTAATCCCTAATTATCAAAATCCGGCTGGAGTGTTACTACCTGCAGATCGTCGAACTGAAATTCTTGAGATTTGTGCTTCGGAGAAGATCTTTATCGTTGAAGATAATCCCTACGGCTTACTTGGATTTGATAAGCCATCTCCCAATGCGATGCGTGCGCAGGACTCCGAGAATGTTATTTATCTTGGTTCTTTCTCTAAGACCATCGCACCTGGATTTCGGGTTGGTTGGGCACTTGTTCCACAGTCTTTGAAAGAGAAATTAGTTATTGCTGCGGAGAGTTCAATCCTCTGCCCGTCAAACTTCACACAGCTCTCAATTAGTGGTTATCTCGCTGATCAACCATGGCGCGATCAGATCGCATCCTTCTGCAAACTTTATAAGGTCCGTCGCGATGCAATGCTTGAGAGTTTAGAGGCTCACTTCCCAGAGGGTGCTAGTTGGACAAAACCTGGCGGCGGATTTTATGTCTGGGTAACACTTCCACCAGAGATTGATACAACAGCTCTTATGCCTAAAGCGATTGTTGCCAAGGTTGCCTACGTTCCGGGCACTGCATTCTATGCAGATGGTTTTGGAAGTTGGTCGATGCGACTCTCTTACTGTCACCCAACTCCGGAGAGAATTCGTGAAGGTGTAAAAGCGCTAGGTGGAGTAATTAGAACTGAGATGGAAAACCGCGCAATTATTTAAGTATTTGCGCAATTCTTCTTAGATCAGATTCATCGGCGAATTCAATTGTAATTCGCCCCTTCTCTTTACCTAACTCGATGTTTACGCGGGTATCTAACTTATTTCCGAGCTCATCCCCAAGTGCTTTCAGTGCAGGGTTTAACTGCGCCTTCTCACGGTGCTTTTCTTTCTTGCCCTTGCCATCATGCATTGCAACGATCTCTTCAGTGGCTCGAACACTTAAACCTTCTGCAACGATTCTGTTTGCTAAGGATTCAATTTCAGAAGTATCTATAAGTGATAGCAGCGCTCGTGCATGGCCTGCAGATAGGACACCAATCGCTACTCTTCTCTGGACTGATGCAGGAAGATTAAGAAGGCGAAGAGTGTTCGTTACAAGCGATCGTGATTTACCGATTTTATGAGCAACCTCATCATGAGTGTATTCAAAATCGTTAATAAGATTTTGGTAAGCGGCCGCTTCTTCTAATGGATTAAGTTGGCTGCGATGTATATTTTCAAGAAGAGCTTCACGTAACATTTCATTATCTTGTGATGCACGTAAAATTACAGGAATAGTTTTTAATCCTGCGAGCTTGGAGGCGCGTAGACGGCGTTCTCCCATAATTAATTCATATTTATCTTCACCGATCTTTCGCACAACCGGCGGTTGCATAACACCAACTTCTTTGATCGAAGCCGCCAACTCTTTAAGTGCCTCTTCATCAAAATAAGTTCGTGGTTGTTTGCTATTTGGTTGAACGGAATTGATATCAACTTCCAAAGCTGTTCCAGCGATAACACCTTCGCTATTTGTGACTTCACCTATCGTGGTTGTTGGAATAAGTGCATCTAAGCCTCGACCTAACCCGCCTTTTCGTGCAGCGCTCATGCGGCAGATCCTCTCCGTGCAATTTCGCGAGCGGCGCTCATGTAGGCAATCGCTCCTGGTGATGATGCGTCATATGTCATGACTGTCTGATTAAAAGATGGCGCCTCTGAAATGCGAACAGCACGTGGAATTGGAATATCAATGAGTTCGTTAGGAAAATGTCTGCGAACATCGTCTGCAACATCATTTGCTAAACGGGTTCTAGAATCGAACATCGTTAACAAGATGGTGCTTACGCGAACAAGTGGATTTAATGATTTTTGAATCTTTCCCAGAGTCTCCATAAGGAGTGAGATTCCTTCAAGTGAGTAGTACTCACATTGAATAGGTACTAGTACCTCTTCCGCGGCTGTTAGTGCATTGATGGTTAAAAGTCCCAAGCTAGGTGGGCAATCGATGATTACGTAATCGAGGCGATCGCCCCGTTCATCACGCTCTTTTAAGTATTCAAGCAAGGCACCTTTCAGAATGCTCTCACGCGCCACATAGGTAACTAGGGCAATTTCTGCGCCAGCCAACTCTCGGTTGGCGGGAGCACATTCCAAACTTGGGAAGCCGGCGACCTTTTGGATGGTCTCTTTAAGTGGCACCTCATCGACCAGAACCTCGTACATTCCAGGGGTTTTATTTCTATCGACACCTAGAGCGGTGCAAGCATTTCCTTGTGGATCGAGGTCTATGACGAGAACCTTTAATCCACCCATCGCCATAGCAGCTGCAATATTCACGGCTGAGGTGGTCTTTCCAACCCCACCTTTCTGATTCGCGACGGTGAAAATCCGTGTTTTGATGGGTTGTGGCATCGGCTCTTTCAGCCGGCGGATTCCAACAACTTTCTTGGATCCCTCATCCCATGTTTCACGTGAATCACTCATAGCCGTAGTTAAGCAGTCTTTCTGACTTCAATTACCCGGGATATCTCAAATCCCGGTAACTCCAAGGTGTGGAGTGTGGTGATTGAGTGCTTCTTAGGCTCAGCTGCGTCGATTTCCGCCTGGGCACCCTCACCCTTCATCGCCATTAGAGCGCCTTGATTCTTCACTAAGTGCCAAGAGATATTGAGTAATTTTGGTAGAGGCGCAACTGCCCGGGCGGTAACAACCTCAAAACTCTTCTTTACACTCTCTGATTTTCCGCGAATTACAGTGATGGGCAGTTCTAAGAGAGAGGTAACCTCATTTAAGAAATCTACCCGGCGTTGCAACGGCTCAATCAAAGTGAGTTCTAGATCTGGACGAGCCAAAGCAATCACAATTCCAGGGAGTCCTGCGCCAGAGCCAATATCCACAACTTTGACCCCCTCTGGGATCAGCGTGGTGAGTGGGAGGCAGTTAGCAATATGGCGCTCCCAAATTCGATCTCCCTCTTTGGGCCCAACTAGACCGCGCTCAATCCCCCATGTTTTGAGGATCTCTGCATAGCGGTCGGTTTTATCCCTACTCTCTTTGAAATATCCATCTAGGAGAGTTTCACGTGAAACAATCAAGCGGGTAGTACAACCACGCAGCGGTTTGGCTCTTCACCCTCGGATTCGCTGGTGAGGCCAATCTCTTGAATGGTGTCATGGATGACCTTGCGCTCGAAGGCATTCATAGGCTTCAGCTTTACCTGCTCGCCGGAGCTCTTTACCTCTTCAGCAATCTCGTGAGCGAGCTTGGTGAGCTCGGCCTTCTTATTGCTACGGAAATTATCAATATCGAGCATAAGTCGGGAGCGCTCTCCTAATGAGGTTTGTACCGCTAGGCGCGTTAGCTCCTGTAGGGCATCCAAGACTTCACCGCTATCTCCAACGAGATGGGATAGCGCCCCACCGGCAATTGCCAGTGATGCACGTTCGTTTTCAACATCAATATCAATATCGCCATCGAGATCGGCAATATCAAGCAACCCCTCAAGGTAATCGGCAGCTACATCGCCCTCTTCTTCCAGGCGTGCAATCAGGGACTTCTTTGGGCTCTCTGTCTCAGTCATTTTCTTGCCTTTCTGTCGGAATTAAACCTTTTTGTCATGCTTTATACCGCTTTGTCTTATTTACGCGGTTTCTTTTTCTTGGGTTGTTGGCGTTGGCGGCTCTTGTTGGCTTCAGCTTCAAGCTGTGCTTCTGTCATTCCTTCTGGGCTATTTGAGCCAGGGTTTGTAGCGGTGCCGGTAATCCCACGCTTACGTTGTAACTCTTCATATGCTGGAGATCCGGGAGTTGGGTTTCGTTTGATAACCCAGTACTGCTGACCAAAGGTCCAGAGGTTTGTTGTAGACCAGTAGATGAGAACACCAATTGGGAAGTTCACACCAGAGATAGCAAAGATGAATGGGAAGACGTACAACATAATCTTCTGTTGTTGCGCCATCATATTGTTTGAAGGATCAACCTTCGGCATTCCCTTAACCATCAACTGACGTTGTGTTGTAAATGTTGTTGCTGACATAAATGCAATTAAGCAGACAGTGACAATCTTTGTACCGGTTGTTGCATTGTGGCTAAGAAAGCTATCTGAAATTGGAGCGCTCAAGAATTTAGCATCGTGCGCGGTTGCGAGAAGTTTCGCTGTAAGAACGTTTGGAACATATGAGGTGTTATGTGCGATTCCACTCAATACGCGAAAGAGTGCAAAGAAGATTGGGGCTTGTGCCAACAAGGGAAGGCATGGTGCAAGAGGATTAGTCTTGTGCTCTTTGTAGAGCTTCATCATCTCTTCAGATTGCTTTTGGCGATCATCCTTATGCTTCTTCTGAATCTCTTTCATATGAGGCTGAAGAGCGGTCATCGCACGTTGTGATTTGATTTGTTTCACGAAGAGTGGAATCAAGATGATTCGAATGAGTACTACAAGTAGAACGATGGAGAGCGTCCACTTCAGGGACTCGTGTGAACTCTTACCTAAAACCCATCCCAACATGGTGTGGAAGGTGACCATAACCCATGTAACCGCGTAATAAATGGGGTGCAATATGGCATTCATTATTTAGCTCCCTTTAGATGTTCGTATACAACTCTCTTACCGCCGGCGTAATCGACTCCGCCATGTGACCAGGGATTACAGCGCAGAATTCTCCACGCCCCCATAAATAAACCTTTAACTCCATATCCATTGATTGCATCAATGGTGTACTGCGAGCATGATGGAAAATATTTACAGCGTGGGGCCATATTTGAAGAGATAAAGATCTGCCAGAACCTAATAGGGGCAATCAAGATCTTCTTCACTGATGAGCGCCGGTTCTCTTAACAACTTTCGCAACAAGATCTGAAAGATCTGTGCGGTAGTCGTCGTGTGCTTTAAGAACTCTAATTACAACTTGTGTATGTGGGGCGAGTGAGGAGATGTGCGGTGCCATCGCGTGACGAAGTTGTCTTGCAATTCGATGGCGGGTTACAGAACCACCAACACTCTTATTTATAATTAATCCAACTTGAGGCGCAACCGGTAGTTGCTCATGCGTCAGGAAGTAAAGAACTAATAAACCAGAAGTCGCTCGGTGCCCAGTCTTGGTTGTTCGTGAAAAATCTTGGCCTCTGCGCATACGGTTGGATGCTGGAAGCACGATTTAGGCTGAGATGCGAGTGCGACCCTTTGCGCGGCGTGACGAAAGAACTGATCGTCCACCACGTGTGGCCATACGTGCACGGAAGCCATGCTTCTTGGCGCGCTTACGGTTATTTGGTTGATAGGTACGCTTGCTCATAAGTCCTCATTTTCTCCTAGCTGTATAAGGGTTCGGGGTTGGCACCAGCTAGGGCCACAGCGGAAGGGCAAGGTTAGCCGAATTAGTGTGGATAAACCACTTGCACTTTTCTCCACAGCCCCCTAGGTTCGCGCTCTATCCACAGGTTTAGTTCTCCCTTACCCTCAAGGTGGGGTTTAGACCACAGGCTGTGGATAACTTTGGGGATAACCCAATTCAGCGGTTCCCTGTTTGGGACCTAAGAGGGATCGGTATGGGACGGGTATGGCTTTACTAGAAGAGGTTGATCTCAACACCCTGTGGGCGTTGGTGGTTGAGGCGATGGCCGCTGAATCCCCCCAACACCGGGCCTTCTTGGCTCTCACCAAACCGCTCGGCCTACTTCAAGGTGAGGGCGGAGCGACTCTTCTTCTAAATACCCCAAACCAATTTGCAAAAGATTTCTTGGAGTTGCGTGTTAAATCCGCACTTAATGAGATTCTCACCAACCAACTTGGCCAGAAGATCAATATCGCCGTAACTGTCGATGAAAATTTAGAGGTCGATGAACCTGACGAAGATTTAATTGATGAGAGCGTTCCTGATGTTCAACCTAAGAGTGGCACTGGTCGTGATTCTGGAGTGAAGCTCCCACAAGAACAATCGCAATTAAATCCACGCTACATCTTTGAAACTTTCGTTATTGGTGCTTCAAATCGTTTTGCTCATGCCGCTGCGGTCGCAGTGGCCGAAGCGCCAGCAAAAGCTTATAACCCGCTATTTATTTACGGTGAGTCAGGGTTGGGTAAAACCCACCTCCTGCACGCTATTGGGGCATATGCCAAGGAGTTGTACGGCTCAGTGCGAGTTCGTTACGTCTCCTCTGAAGAGTTTACAAATGACTTCATCAACTCAATCCGTGATGACAAGGCTTCTGTCTTTCAAAGAAGATACCGTGATCTTGATGTATTACTTGTTGACGATATTCAATTTTTAGAAAATAAAGAGCGGACCCAGGAAGAGTTCTTCCACACTTTCAACACTTTATATAACGCCAACAAGCAGATTGTTATCTCAAGTGATCGCCCTCCAAAACAACTCACTACTTTGGAAGATCGACTTCGCTCTCGTTTTGAATGGGGTCTGATTACAGATATCCAACCTCCAGAGCTCGAGACACGTATTGCGATCTTGCGTAAGAAGGCCGCTCAAGACAAGCTCAATGCTCCCGATGATGTTTTGGAGTACATCGCCTCCAAGATCTCCTCCAATATCCGGGAGTTGGAAGGTGCCTTAATTCGGGTAACTGCATTCGCCTCACTCAACCGCCAGCCGGTGGATATGGGGTTGGCTGAGATCGTCTTAAAGGATTTGATTCCCGACCAGGTTGGGCCAGAGATCACCTCCTCAACCATCATGGCTCAGACCGCCTCCTATTTCAGCCTTACCTTGGAAGATCTCTGTGGAACTAGCCGAAGCCGGGTTTTGGTGAATGCTCGCCAGATTGCGATGTACCTCTGCCGGGAATTGACTGATCTCTCACTTCCTAAGATTGGCCAAACTTTTGGCGGCCGCGACCACACCACTGTTATGCATGCGGATCGAAAGATTCGCCAATTGATGGCTGAGCGCCGCTCGATCTACAACCAGGTCACCGAGCTCACCAACCGAATTAAGCTGCAATCTAAAAATTAGGTTACGAACTAACCCCAGATGTGGGTAAGTTGTGGATAACTGTGGAGAATGAGGGGGTTTTGTTGGGATAACTACGTTAAAACTGTTAAGGAAGCGCTTAATAAGTGCTTTTTTTAAAAGTTTTCCACATAGTTGCCCACAACTGTAGAGAAGGTTTTACCGCAGTTCACCTGCGTTTTTAACCTTTTCCACAGGAATAACCTCTGGTTACTACGAATAACTTTAAATAGATATAAAAAGAGGGAAAACAATAACTGGCGCAAGCTGGGGCTAAGGCGTCAGAGTGAAACCTTAGACTTGTGAAGGTTTTAGAAAGAGGTAGAGATGAAGTTCTTAGTTGAGTCAGCAGAGTTGGTCGATGCAGTTAACTGGGTGGCCCGTAGCCTCTCCACGCGTCCTATTAAACCCGAGCTCCTTGGAATCATGATCGATGTAGATACCTCAATCACTCTGACAGGTTCAGATCTCGAAACTTCTACAAAAGCGATTTTAAAAGCCGACATCAGCGCAAAAGGAAAAGTTCTTGTTCCTGGACGCCTACTCGCGGAAATTGCTCGCTCCTTACCTAATAAGCCAATCACCTTCACCTTAGATGGAAGCCGGGTTCTTGTTACGGCTGGAACCGCCAAGTTCACTCTCCCAACTCTCTCGGTTAATGAATATCCAACTTTGCCGGAGCTTCCAGAGACAGCCGGAGTAATTCCAAGCGATGTCTTCGCTCACGCCGTAAACCAAGTTGCGATAGCGGCCGGAAAAGATGACTCTCTTCCAACACTTACAGGTGTACATATCGAAATTAATCAGAACAAAATTACCCTGGCGGCAACAGATCGCTACCGCTTAGCGGTTCGCGAACTTAACTGGCAAGCAAAGAGCCCAGATATTGAAGTTAATACCTTGGTCCGCGCTCGCACACTTTCAGATGCTGCCAAATCTCTCACCGCTCACTCTCAAGTGACACTCGCTCTCTCACCAACAGGTTCCAACGAACGCCTTATCGGCTTCCTCTCTGAACTTAAAACCATGACCTCTCGAACACTTGATGGAACATTCCCACCATTTAAACACCTACTCCCATCAGAATCTGTTGCAGAGGC
>CANCUC010000002.1 GCA_947381255.1 Actinomycetota bacterium | reverse complement strand
GAGAGCGATTCCCAGTCGTACCCAGAAGTTAATGAGGCATCGACCATCGACCCAATCAACAACGAAGTAGTCCCACCAACAGTTGGTCCCGACGTGCTTCCAGTAACTCGCATGCAACAACAAGAAGAGCAACAACAGCAGAGCGGAGAAATCCATGCTTAGTCGACTCGCAGAATCTTCATTCTGGCTCGGTAGATATTTAGAACGAGCCGAGGGAATGAGCAGGCTCCTTGTGGAGTTCCACCAACTTCTCGTTCAAGATAATCGCACACATGTAAAGCGCGGCTGCACTCTCATTAGTCACGGTCTTGGGCTAGAGGGCACCCCTAAAACCGCACGGGAACTTGTCGAGTTAGCTTATGGCGAACCACTTAATCCCGGCACCTTGCTCGGTTCAATTCATAGCGCGCGTTCTAATGCCCGTCTGATCCGAGATATTCTCCCGAGTGATTTCTATCAATCTGTAAACCATCTCAACGCAATCACCGAGGAGTTCAGTTTCGCTGCTCCCGGTCGTTCGCTACAAACAATATTGGACCGTCTTGCAGTTACTAATGGCATTTTTGAATGGTTAGCACCCGAAGATGAATCAGCACATTTCTTCACTCTGGGTCGCTCCTTGGAGCGGATGGATTTAATGAGTCGCTTGCTCTCGCTCAAGCTCGAAAATGAATGGCGCGATCAAGGTCCCGCAACCACCTTGCGCTCAGTCGGAGCTCTCACCACCTTCCTTCGCGAGCGGACTCCCCTTACCTCAGAGAGCGTTCGTCGCTTCTTGGTGCAATCCGAGACCTTCCCGCGCTCCATTGTTGAATGTGCGAAGCGAGCTCGACTGGAGATGGACGAAATTGCAACCATGACTCAACTTCGCGTTGATGACATTATGCGACCAATCGGAATGTTAGAAAGTCAGATCAGATACCTAAACGATGACCCACTCGAGATAGAACGAAATATTAATCAAGTAAGTGTGGCGGTGGGTCAAGCAACAGATGGAGTTGGCTTGCGATTCTTTAGACCTGTCGGCTCAATTGTGTGGAGTAACTAATGGCGTGGCGCATGAAGGTAACCCACTCAACTAGTTTTCAATATGAATCAGAGGTATCTGCCTCATTTAATGAGGCTCGAATGACTCCACTTAATACCTCAGATCAATTTGTGATTAGCCATGAGTTGAAAATCAATCCCTTCTCTACGGTCTACAACTATCAAGATTATTTTGGTACCGAGGTTCGCGCCTTTGATGTGCAAACTCCACACACTTATCTTGAAATCGTTTCACAATCGCTGGTTGAAACTAAGGCGCCAACTGAAGGCAACTTGAGCGCCACATGGGCTGATCTGACCGACCAGGTTCTGACCGATGAACTCTTGGAATATTTAATTCACTCTCAATTAGTTGATCCTATTGAGGCGCGCTTTGACCTTCGCTCAATGCAGACTCCTTTAGATGCAGTGCATTTCTTAAATAAGGCGATGCGCGAGCAGATCACATATGCACCTGGAACTACCAGCGTCTACTCTCCAGCGAGTGAAGCTTGGGAGAAGGGAGCGGGCGTCTGCCAGGACTTCACACATGCCACGCTCTCCATTCTGCGATCGGCCGGAATTCCGGCTCGCTATGTCTCGGGCTATCTCTACAACGGTTCTGGTGAGATTGGTGAAGAGGTTGTTGGCGAGTCCCACTCATGGGTCGAAGCTTGGGTTGGGCATTGGTTGCCCTTTGACCCAACAAATGGAAATCCAGTAGCGGAAGATCATGTTCTCGTTGCGCGAGGCCGGGATTACCACGATGTCTCGCCTCTTAAGGGAATATTTAGCGGTGGGCGAAGCCGTAAGACGGAAGTGACTGTCTCATTAACTCGAATTGCCTAGTAATCTTTCGCGTATGAGCGATCAAAACCTCCCGGAATTTCCTGCAATCATTGATGAGCAGGAACTTCAAGAGCGGTTAGATCCGCTCTCTTATGATGTTCTGCGGAACGCTGCTACAGAGCGCCCATTTACGGGTGAATATAACGACTCCGATGTTGAGGGAAGTTACCGTTGCAAGGCATGCGGAAATGAGCTTTTCCGAAGTGAGACAAAGTTCCACTCAGGCTGTGGATGGCCTTCCTTTTATGCCCCCACCAAAGATGATGCAGTTGTGCTTATTGAAGATGCATCTCTTGCTCCACGAATTCGCACTGAAGTTCGTTGCGCGAACTGCGGATCGCATCTAGGACATGTCTTTGAGGGTGAAGGATATGAAGTACCAACAGATCAGCGTTGGTGCATTAACTCAGTAGCGCTAGTTCTTGAGAAGAAGTGAGTTGTACTCAATCTTGATGCAGCGGTTCTGAACTACTTGAAGTCCATTCTTTACCGCTCTATTTGCCGAAACATCATCCTTCAAACCTAGCTGTAGCCACATCGACTTCGCTTTAACTGCAATTGATTCATCCAAAACGGTTGGAATATCTGCAACGTTTCTAAAGACATCCACGATATCTACCCACTCCGGAATATCAGCGATAGAGGGATAAACCTTGTGCCCGAAAAGAGTTTGTAGACGGGGGTTTACAAAGAAGAGATCAAAGTGCGAGTTATCCAACAACCATTGTGAAACTCCATAAACTGGTCGCTCCGGATTGTCTGACGCCCCAACGATTGCAACAGTTTTCGCGCTACGCAACAGATCAGCAATCTCCTCATCACTTGGCGGCATCCACATAATTGTCATTAGATCGCAGCCATCTCTGACGCCACATACCTCTCAAAGGCAGTTACTTCACGCTTAATATCCGTCTTCTTCCACTCCAAGGTCGGAGCGATAAGTTCAGCAACATCTTGAGCAATGCTCAATCCGTGATCTGATGTCTCCATCGCTAAACGCAGGCGACGAGCGAGCACGTCAACGAGAGTTCTCGCACCTTCATGGGTGACAGAGTAAAGGACTTCCGCTTTCAGGTACCCAGCGCCTGGCAAAACTTCTTCTGCAAGGGTCGCATCTTTAGCAATCATCTGGAAAATATCGCTGACCAATGAGCCATACCTATTAAGCATTCGCTCGACACATGCAGTTGAGACAGAGTAACTCTGTGCCAGTGAAGCAATCTGCTTAATCAAAGTTGTGTATCCAGCGGCGCCGATGAGGGCGATTGATTTTGTCGAAGATTTTGGAGCAGATTTTTCGAGATCTTTCACGGCTGCATCTACCGCATCTGCTGCCATTACTCGATAAGTCGTGTACTTACCCCCGGCGATACTGACAAATCCCTTGACGGGATGATCGACTGTATGTTCGCGAGAAATCTTTGTTGTTGAAGAATCCTTCGCGGGAGATACGAGCGGGCGCAATCCCGCGTAAGTACTCAGAATTTGATCTCGACGAATCTTTGGAAGCAGAACCTTATTTGCCTCATTCAAGATGTAATCAACATCAGCGCTGTCGGCTACTGGGTGTTCGCGGTCATCGGTGTAATCAGTATCGGTTGTACCAAGAAGCCACTGATTTCCCCAAGGAATAATGAAGAGGACGGAGAGCGAAGTCTTGATAATGATGCCGGTCTTGGCATCAATGGCATCTTTAGGCAAGATGATGTGCACGCCTTTGCTCATCTTGATCTTGTAGCCAGGCTTAATTCCAAATTGTTGATAGAGCTCTTCATTCCAAATTCCTGCGGCAGCAACAACCACCTTGGACTTCACATTAAAGCTATGTCCATCAACCTCAACGATTGCTCCGGTAACTCGATCTGGAGTGCGGGTTATTTGAGTAACGGTTGCACCTGTAACGATATGTGCGCCGTAATCCTTCGCGGTACGAGCAACCATGACGGTATGACGGGCATCGTCAACCTGAGCGTCATAATAAACAAGTCCACCAGTGACGATCTCCGGATTGAGTGATCTCGCCTCATTGCGCATCTCACCGAAGGAGATGTGCTTATGCCATGGGACAGCTCTTAATTTTCCGCGGAGTAAGTCGTAGAGCATCAATCCTGCACCGACGTAAATGCGATCTAAATATTTCTTATGAAGTGGGTAAACAAACGAAAGCGGCTTTACTAGATGTGGTGCTTGTTCGGTAATCATCATCTCGCGCTCGTGAAGCGCTTCGCGTACCAATTTGAAATCAAATTGCTCAAGGTATCTAAGACCACCATGAATTAATTTGCTCGACCTGGAAGATGTCCCGGCTGCAAAGTCATCACTTTCGACAAGCGCGACCTTCAATCCGCGAGCGGCGGCATCGAGAGCAATTCCGCTTCCGACGACTCCCCCACCGATGACCAAGATGTCGAACTCTTCATGGGCAAGGAGCTCGATATCTGCCTTGCGTTGTTCTGGATTAAGCACTGATTTATTTGGGGCCACGCGCTTAGAATACGGGTATGTCTTACATTGGGGCGATTGATCAAGGAACCACTAGTACGCGCTTCATGATCTTCGACCACTCTGGCAAGGTGATTTCAGCCGCCCAGAAAGAGCACACCCAGATCCTGCCTCAGGCTGGATGGGTTGAACATGACCCCTTGGAAATTCTCCGCGCCACCGAAGCGGTCATACGAGAGGCGCTTCAGGCAGCGAATCTAAAGGGCTCAGACCTCGCCGCAATTGGAATTACCAACCAACGTGAAACTACCGTGGCATGGAGCGCACTCTCTGGAGTTCCTCTCCATAATGCAATCGTCTGGCAGGACACTCGAAGCCAGGGAATCTTGGATCAGATCGAAGCTGAACTTGCTGCACAAATTACATATAAGAGCGGGTTGCCACTTGCTCCATATTTTTCGGCCAGCAAGATGAGTTGGATGATGGAGCACTCCCCAATCGTTAAGAGCGCGATGGATCAACAAGAGTTGCTCTTCGGAACTATTGATTCGTGGCTGGTCTGGAACCTCAGCGAAGAGAATATTCATGTTACCGATGTTTCCAACGCTTCACGCACCCTATTGATGAATCTTGAAACACTTCAATGGGACGACCAACTTCTCCAGGCATTTGGAGTGCCCCGACAGTCATTAGCCGTCATTAAGAGTTCCTCTGAAATCTATGGCTACACCTCCCCATCCGGAATCTTTGGAGCTCGAATTCCAATAGCAGGAATTGTGGGAGATCAACATGCGGCTCTCCTTGGACAACTCTGCTTTGAAAAGGGAGAGTCAAAGACAACCTATGGCACAGGAAATTTTGCACTTATTAATACTGGAACCGACATCGTGCGTTCCAAAAAAGGTCTGCTTACGACCCTGGCATTTCAACTTGGAAGCGAACCTGCAAAGTATGCGCTGGAAGGCTCAGTTGCAGTAACTGGTTCTGCGGTTCAATGGCTTCGCGACCAGATGGGGATTATTAATAGCTCCTCTGAGATCGAACCACTCGCAGCAAGTGTTGTTGATAATGGAGGCGTTTACTTCGTTCCAGCTTTTTCAGGACTCTTCGCTCCGTATTGGCGCGGGGATGCGCGCGGAGTAATTGTCGGCTTAACTCGCGCTGCTACAAAGGCGCATCTTGCACGTGCGACTCTAGAAGCTATTTGCTACCAAACTCATGATGTCATCCGTGCGATGGAGGAAGAGACGGGAGTCGCCATCAAGGTGCTCCGTGTAGATGGCGGTGTGACTCAAAACGAACTTTGCATGCAGATGCAGGCGGATGTCTTGCAAACTGATGTATCTCGCCCAGTGGTTGCCGAGACAACTGCGCTTGGCGCTGCTTATGCGGCAGGACTTGCTGTGGGTATTTGGAGTAACAAAGAGGAACTTCTCTCACAGTGGCAAGAGAGTCACCACTGGACACCTCAAGTAAGCACGGAATACGCAGCCGCAGGCTTAGCTGGTTGGAAGAAAGCGATAGAGCGAACTCTTAATTGGATATGACGCGCGCGCCATCGCTAGGTAGCGAGGTAAAGAATCTCGGAGCTTTGAAACCAGCATCAGAGAATGCTTTTTGAATAGCGGTCTCACAACGCTTCACCTGATCACTCTTTATAAGGGCAATTGCGCTTCCGCCGAAACCGCCGCCGACCATACGCGCACCAAGAGCACCTTGTTCGAGCGCGGTATCAACAGCAAGATTTAATTCAGGGCAGGAGACGGTGTAATCATCACGCAATGATCGATGAGATTGATTGAGAAGGTCTCCCAGGCGAGAGAAGTTATTTGCCTTGAGGGCGTCGACTGCATCTAAGACGCGTTTCATCTCCGTTACCGCGTGGAAGCCGCGAATATACGTGACGGGATCCAATTCAGATTGCCGGGCCGCATAGTCCGCCACTGATATGTCGCGAAGGGAGGTGATCCCAAGTTCTGCAACCGCCCTCTCGCAAGATGCACGTCGCTCCGCATATCCGCCATCGACTAATTTGTGATGCGCTTGAGTATCAATGATGAGAAGTTCAAGGCCTTGAGGTGCAATAAGAAATGGAATGTTCTCCGAACTCAAATCCCGACAATCCAATAGGAGCGCTGATCCGGATTTGGCCATCAATGAGACCGATTGATCCATGATTCCGCATGGAACGCCAACGTAATCATTCTCTGCCTTTTGTGATGCTCTCGCTAACTCAGCAAGTGAGAGCCCCTTTTTGAAGAGGTGATTTACCGCGGTCGCAATAGAACATTCCAGCGCCGCGCTTGAAGATAACCCCGCACCAAGCGGCACTCTTCCATCGATCAGCAAATCCACACCGGTATCAATTTTCATCACCCAGAGCACACCTAAGGCGTACCTCGCCCAGCTCTCCCCTGTTAGCGGAATGAGCTCGGCGAGTGTGGTCTCGACAATTTCTGTGCTCTTCTGCGCAGAAGCGATTCGAATTACTTGGTCCTGGCGGCGCGAAAGTGCGACGGTCGTCGTATCGGAGATTGCAAAGGGGAGCACAAAGCCATCGCTGTAATCGATATGTTCACCGATCAAGTTCACACGTCCCGGAGCAGCTGCAACTACTTCCGGGTTAGCTCCAAAGACTTCGACAAAGCGTTTTGATATGTCCTGCACTATTCCCCTTAAATATCCTTCGCTCACTTATAGGTGAGGGTATATGCCAATGTGTACTTACCTGGCTTGATCAAGTATTGATCAAGGGTGTCAGGACCGCACGAAGCTGTTCCGACTCCACGATGAATTGTGTCGATCGCGACAACTGTCACCGATGACTTGAGTTCAACATCGTGTGTTGCTGTCGCGAGTTCATTCGCGCGGTAAGGAGTTACCGAGACCTGACCTGGCTTGGCAAGTTCAATCCGAATTGTCTCTCCATGGTTATTCGAGACCTCAACCCAGCGAACATCGGCGTGGCCGCCATTCTCCTGCGGTCTTACATAAGGGATGTATTGATCACTTACATCGGACTCAAAATGATCAATCGGACTCAGATGACGATCCGGATAGGTCTCATTTGGGCCAGTACCGAAGTAGCTCATATGCGAGAAGCTACGATCTAATTCAAATGAAGTTCCAACGCGAGCAACATCGTGGAGAACCTTTGGAAGGGTTGTCTCCTCTACAACGTTAAAGCCATTGACCACTTCATGAATCGTCTGCACCTGCTTGATCTCGATTCCAGCACTGGTTCTGTAGATCGAGGAGACCTTGAAGCCATTTCCGGATTTGGTGATCTTTATCTTGGTGCGTTCGAGGTTATCAATACCCCATTCGTGCCAACGCTTAGAAATATTTCCGATGCGATCGTTATCAGTTGGAGCGCGATAGAGATTGAGTTGTGGATTAAATGATCCAAAGCCCATGTAGATGGAGCCATCCTCATTGAGTACATTGGTCAGGACCTTTGGCGCTAACAACTTAGCCTTAGGGCGAGCCTTCGATGGAAGCTTAAATTGCGCCCATCCAACTTCTGCCGACGCACCAGCCCACGCTGTCTCTGACTTCTTGACGATACTAAAGGTGATGAAGCGTTCGCCAGGTTCTGCGGCGCTCTTCAAGAACTTCGAAGATACTTTGATTACGCCTGTTGCCTGCGGTGCGATTACCGGCAACTTCACCTTGCCATAATCAACGACTTCACCTTCGATTGCGATCTTCCAGGTGATCTCATAATCCTTAGTCGTGACGAAGAAGTTCTTGTTCTTCACCTTAAATGCTCCCGTGGCAGCACTGGTGGCTGTGATCAAGAGTGGAGTTGCAATTGTTTTGAACTCCAACATCGCAGGCTTAGGGGAACGATCTGGGAAGACCATTCCATCACAACAGAAGTTTCCATCGTGCTTCTCTTCGCCAAAATCTCCCCCGTAAGCTGAACGCTTTGAACCATCGGAGAGCGTCTGCTCAATTCCGTGATCCCAGAACTCCCAGATGAATCCGCCTTGCAAACCAGGCAGGGTATGAATTGCCTGCCAGTATTCAGCGAGTGTTCCATTTGAGTTACCCATGGCGTGCGAGTACTCGCACATAATCAAAG
Organism: Actinomycetota bacterium; assembly: GCA_947381255.1. Lineage (GTDB taxonomy): Bacteria > Actinomycetota > Actinomycetes > Nanopelagicales > Nanopelagicaceae > PALSA-747. Next base: position 11,169 of record CANCUC010000002.1, on the reverse strand, counting down.
GACGCGTTCCAACGTTCGATTTTGCGTACGAGATGATTGCATCGATTGATGGATACATAGGGCAGACAACATCGGTGAGCGAAGGATTAGCCGTCCAGTAAGGACGAATCGCACCTTCGTAGTGGAGCGGACGGGATGGATCGAACTTGCGGACATAGGCAGCTGCAGCTTCGTGATTTGAACCAGCGCCTGATTCATTTCCAAGTGACCACATGATCACACTTGGATGGTGAATGTCGCGCTGAACCATACGAGCGACACGATCAACCCACGGAGTCAGATATCGCTGATCATTGCAGAGTGAATCTTGGAAGGCATGAGACTCGATATTTGCCTCACCAATGACATAGAAGCCGAGTTCATCTGCCAGGTCTAAGAAGGCGGGATCATTTGGATAGTGCGAAGTACGTACTGCGTTGAAGTTGAATTTCTTCATCTCCAAGAGATCAGCGCGCATATCTGCAACGCTCACAACACGACCCGTTTTACGATTGAAATCGTGGCGGTTTACTCCATAAATAATGACGCGTTTTCCATTAACGAGGAAGTTGCGACCCTTAATCGTGACATCTCTGAAGCCAATCTTCTGAGTAAAGGTTTCGATAACGGTACCCATTGGATCTTTGAGTTCAACGATGAGGTGATACAGGTTTGGCTCTTCGGCAGACCATGCTTTGATATTTGGGAACTCAGCTGTGAGGTGGATTCCACCTGGGGTAGGCGGTTCGATCTTATTAACGACCTCCATGATTGAAGCTGGAACTTTTCCATCCCAGTAGGTGCCATGGAAGAAATCTCGCGCTATCGCTTGATACTCCGCTGGCATCTCAGTCCACTCAATGCGCGAAGTTCCAATTACCTTTGCGCTCATAGCTTTTGCGCGAGCCACGCCTTCAACTCGGGCAACAAGTGAGTAACCCTCGAAGTTGGCATCTTGTGCGGCAGCTACAAAGGCTCGGATATCGAGCGTTCCAGTTGTGCCATCCGACTTCAAACTAGCAGTTGGATAAAAGCGTGAAATATGTACACGTGGAGTGATAAATAGTTTGATGCTTCGAGTAATTCCGCCATGCCACCATTGATCTTGATCTTCGATATAGGTTGCATCAGACCACTTCACTACCTTGATCTGGATGCGATTCTTACCTGGATTAACAAAATCACTTATTTCAAAGTCGGCTGCAAGGCGAGAGTCCTTTGCCATTCCAACTTCAACGCCGTTGACGCTCAAGATTGCAACAGATTCAAATCCACCAATCTGCAGAACGATGCGCTCTCCTACCCAGTTATCGAGAACTGTGAAATCACGCTCGTAGATTCCTGTCGGATTTAATGCAGGAACGAATGGTGGAAGATCATCAAATGGCATCTGCACATTTGTATAAATCGGACGATCCCAGAAGTGGTGTGACTCTTCTTGAGTAGTCCATAGCCCTGGAACGGGAATAGTTGTCCAACTGCGACCCGGTTGATCATCGGGCGAGCGCAGTAGCTGAAAATCCCACTGTCCATCGAGAGAGACAAAATCTTCATGCGAAATGTTGAGCATTGGTTCGCGGTTAACTGAAGTTGTCTCGGGGCTATTCCAATATTTCATTCATTTACTCCAAAAAAGATTGATAGTAGTATTTAGGAATTAGCGCCATTGGCACTGAACCACTCTAAATCCCATTACTTATCAAGTAAAGGATGCACCTCGCGTGCATAACTCAATAGGAGGAAACTTGGCCACCTCGGATTTAATTACCCTCACCTCACCAACCTCCTCAATTATTTTTGATGCATCAAATAACAATTTAGTTATCAAGCACTGGGGTGCTGCTCTTCCAACCTCAAGTAGCGACTTAAAGTCAGCAACCACAAATCCGATCGCACATGCGAGTTTTGATTTCCCTGTTGAGACCGGCGTGATGCGCGAGCATTCGCGCGGATTCCTTGGACATCCAACAATTAACGGTCATCGCAATGGCAAGGCCTGGTCCACCTTCTTCTCCTTAAGCAAGGTAGATCACACGGCAAACTCGCTTGAAGCTCATTTCGCCGATCCATCTGCAGGACTCAAGTTAGTTCTCACCTACCAACTCAATGAATTTGGAATTCTTCGAGCAAGCGCTCTGCTCACAAACACTGGCACAGATTCCTACAACCTTGAATCTTTTACATACTGGTTGCCGCTTCCAGATAGAGCTCATGATGTTCTGGATTTCACAGGTCGCTGGTCGCGCGAGCGCCATCCACAACGCAATGCAATTCGCTATGGCCTGACCTCTCGGGAGATGCGAGAGGGTCGAAGCGGCCACGATTACACAATCGCCCAATTGGCACTGACCGATAACGCTGGCTTTGAGCAGGGCGAGGTCTGGGGCCTTTCTGTAGCGTGGAGCGGCAATTCAATCCACCACATTGAGCGCCTCGCGACTGGAGAGACATCGATCGGCGCTGGAGAACTCCTAATGCCGGGTGAGATCTTGATTGAGGCCGGTCAGAGTTATGACGTTCCACCAATCGTTGCAAATTACTCGAACCAGGGATTAGATGGTCTGAGCCACAATTACTACAGATGGTTGCGCGCCCGTCCCAACCATCCAACAAATATTCGCCCCCGCCCAATTACCCTCAATGTTTGGGAGGCAATCGACTTCGACCATGATGATGAGAAGATCAAGGCGATCGTTGATGCCGCTGCCGAAGTTGGGGTAGAGCGCTTCGTTCTAGACGATGGATGGTTCCACCTACGCCGCCATGACCAAGCGGGCCTCGGCGATTGGGTCGTTGATAAGAGCGTCTGGCCAGATGGCCTTGGACCAATTATTAAGTACATCAATGAGAAGGGCATGGAGTTTGGTCTCTGGTTTGAGGGAGAGATGGTTAACCCTGACTCTGATCTCTACCGCGCTCATCCCGAGTGGATCTTGCACGAAGCAGGACGTACACCTCCCCCAGCTCGTCACCAGCAGGTCCTCGATATCACCCACCCAGGAGCCTTTGAGCACGTTTTGGGACAGGTTGATGCGATCCTCACCGAATACAACATCGCTTACATCAAGTGGGATCACAACCGCATGATCATCGATGGCGGTCATTTGGGACAGGCTGCACTCCACAATCAAGCAGCTGCTATTTATCGCCTCTTCGCAGAGCTCAAGAAGCGTCATCCAAAGTTAGAAATTGAAAGTTGTGCTTCTGGTGGAGGCCGCATCGATCTCGGTGTTATCGATTATGTCGATCGTTTTTGGACGAGCGATAACAATGATGCTCTGGAGCGCCAGACTATCCAGCGCTGGACTGGAATTGCAGTTCCACCTGAGCTACTCGGAACTCACATTGGCCCACGGCCTGGAAATCAGAATCGTCGCACCACAGAGATTAATTTCCGCGCAATTACAGCGCTCTTTGGCCATGCCGGCATTGAATGGGATATCACTCACGCAAAGCCTGAGGAGATCGAAGTAATCAAGAGTTGGATCAATCTCTACAAATCCAAGCGTGGTTTACTTCACTCCGGTAAGGCTATTCGCGTAGATCATCCAGATGATAATTCGTATCTCTATGGAGTCGTTGCTCAGGATAAATCTGAGGCGCTCTTTGCTATTGCCGCTCGTGACATGTCTGAATCAATCTTCCCTGCAATGGCGAGATTCCCTGGGTTAGACCCAGTCAGAAATTATCGAGTGAAGGCTTTGAAAGATGCAGGCGTCGCTCAAACAATGCAACGCGGAAATCCAGCCTGGATGAATGAAGCAAATGGGATTGTCTTAAGTGGAGCAGAGCTTGCCGCTATCGGCTTGCGTCCACCAATCCTGCCGCCTGAGAACGCAATCTTGATTGAGATCTCAAGCGAGCAGTAATTGAAGTAATGAGTGGTGGGTTTTAACCCTTGGTTGAGCCGAGGGTTAAGCCTGCTACGAAATGCTTACGCATTGCGAAGAAGACCAGAAGCGTTGGAATAAAGGCCATACATGCGCCAGCTGCCAACAAGTTGTAGTCGGTATTGAACTCACCTTGTAGGTTCGAAAGCGCTGCAGTAATCGGACGCTTATTACCTGTCTTGAGCAGAACAACGGCCCAGAAGAAGTCGTTGTAAATCCAGGTTGTCATCAAGACACCAAGAGATGCAAGTGCTGGACGCAGAAGCGGCAAGATAATGCGGAAGAAGTGATTCCACACATTTGCCCCATCAACGAGAGCTGACTCCGAGATTTCCTTTGGAATCGTGCGCAAGAAGTTGGTAAGCACGAATGTTGCAAAGCCGACCTGGATTGCCACGTGTACCAAGATCAATCCCAGCTGGGTGTCATAGAGCAACCCGTTGCTGTTGATGAAATGCGGTACATGGATCTTTAGATAAATTCTAAAGAGAGGGATGAAGAGAAGCTGAGGTGGGAGCAAATTACCCGCGGTAAAGAGCATCAACATCGGCACGCTAAAGCGTGATTCGTAGCGACTCAATACGAAGGCAATCATGGATGCCAAGAACAAAGTCAGAACAACTGCAGGTACCGCTACCTCAACTGAGTTGAGGAAGAAGAGCCACATTCTGGATTGAACAAAGGCGTGATAGTAATTTACAAATGTCAGATGGTTAGGCCATGACATAACGCCTTTTTTGATGACGTCGTCATACGGTCTAAACGATTGCAGAATCGTAAAGAGAATTGGTGCAACCCAAATCATTGAGAATACAGACAAAACTCCTACGGCAATACGTTGGCCGGTTTTACTCGTCTTACCGGTAACCATTAGTCATTTCCTTTACTGAAGTTCTGATAGAGATAAACCATAATTGGACCGAGACAGATGAGGAAGAGCAGCGTTGCGTACGCCGAACCCCATCCGATACGAGTCGATTCACCTTGAATATTCTGATAAACCAGAACGCCGAGAGTTTGCAAGCCGTTGGTACCTCGGTTGATGATGAAGACCAAGTCGAAGGCACGAAGGGACTCGATGATGGTTACAACAACGATGATGACGTTTACTGGTCGAAGGGAAGGCATGATTACGCGGCGGAAGGTGTACCACTCTGTTGCGCCATCAATCGCTGAAGCTTCACGAAGTGATGGATCCACCGACTTCATACCTGCTAAATAGAGCAACATGATGTAACCAATATGTCGCCAGGAAGCGATAAAGAGAACTACCCAAATATTCTTGTGCGGGTCACCGAGCCACGAGATTGCGGTATCTGGATTTGTATCGCCGAAAAGTGCGTTTAAGACACCATCTGTACGAAATACGTTATCCCAGATAATTCCTGTTACAGCAAGGGAGATGACAAGCGGGAGATAGAAAGATGTTTGATAGAGCTGAGTTCCCTTGAGGTTCTTATCGATGTAATAGGCAAGAAGAATTCCAAGAGGGGTCGCGATGAGCGCGAATACCGCCAGCCACAAGATGTTATTTCGAATAGCGATTGGCAAGTTATCGTCGAGTTGGAAGATCTGACGATAGTTTGTGAAGCCAACCCATTTAATATTTTTTAATCCGCCGATGCCATCCCAGAATGTAAAGGAGAGAAGGATGGTGCATACGGCTGGAACCCATACGAAGAGCACATGCAAGATGGTCGGAAGTCCAACGAATGCGCCGAGGGTTACGCGATCGCTTCCACTGAAATTGTGGGAGCCTTTTCTCTTCTTCTTCTTAGCCGGAACAGCTAGTTCCTGTGACTCTTCGAGAACGCTACTCAATTATTTTCCTTTTCTTCGTTCATTACTAGACCAAGTTAAAATGGAACTTCCGCCGGCGGTGAAACCGCCGACGGAATTCCGTATTAGTACTGAACTTTTCCTGACTATGCAGGTGGTAGTGCATCCCATTGTGCTTTGAGATTCGAAGCAATTGCCTTTGGATCTCCACCAGTCAAGAACTTCTGGATTGCTGGACCGAAGATTGGTCCGGCGAAGTCTGGACGTGAATCGCGATCGAAGAACTGCGCAACGTGCTTAGTGCTGTTGACCAACTTAACCTGAGATTGGATAAATGGATCTGAAGGCACTGATGAGTTCTTGTTAGCGAACAATCCTGGAGAGATTGCTTGGATGATTCCAGAGAACTTGGTTGAACCAATGAACTCCATCAAAGCTTCTGAACCAGCCATGTTTGAAGCGGCTGATGTTGAAGCCAAGACACCATCGATAGGAGCATCGATTGAGTCTGTTCCATTTGCAGGAGCGATGATTGGGAATGGAATCAGAGCGAGATCTGGATAGTCAGCCTTTGAGTAAAGACCAGAGGTGAATGAGCCCATGATGATCATGGCTGCCTTCTTCTGGATTACAAGCTTTCCTGCATCCTGATCGCCAAGATCAAGTGGGTGAGCGCTCATGTAAGGAAGCAATGACTTCCAGTTAGCGAACACTTTCTGAACGCGTGGGTCGGTCCAAGAAGCACGGCCTGCTGTGAGGTCCATGTGGAACTTGAAGCCATTGGTACGCATGTTGATGATGTCGAAGACACCCTGTGCTTCCCATCCACCCTTGTCAGCCTGTGCAATTGGGACGAGTCCCTTTGACTTGAAGACCTTACAAGCGTTGATGAGGTCAGCAATTGTCTTGATTGAAGCTGGGTTTACGCCAGCCTTCTTCCAAACAGACTTGCGGTAATGGATAGCCCATGGATACCAGTCAGTTGGAACCAAGTACTTCTTGCCATCTAGACCTGTTGAAGCTCCTGTGAAACCAGCGGTGTAGTTTGAGCCGATTTTCTTCCAGAGATCATCAATTGGGGTCAAGAGACCCTTTTCAGCGAAGAACTGCATACGGTATCCAGAGAACCAGTCAAAGACGTTATCTGGTGTGCCTTGGAGGTATGAGTTGATGTTATTTTGGAAATTGTTGTGATCTACAGCGTTGAGAGCAACGTTGATTCCTTCAGCCTTAGCAGCAGCTGTCCAAGCAGCATCTTGCTCTGGTCCAGGGCCGTTTGTGTTGTTAGAACCGAAGCTAACGTTGTATGTAGCAGCGCTAGCAGCTGATGCTCCAAGAGTTGAAGCTCCAACACCACCGACAGTTAATGCGGCAGCACCGGCAGCGGCACCCTTAAGTACGGAACGACGTGAAACCTCGTTCTCGGTAATGATCTCTTTCATGTTTTTCCTATTCTCTTCAACAGAAGTTATTGAAAAACGACCCCACCTGCACAGGGGAGACAAGGAGAACCTAACCCCGGTAAAGGGGTTTTACAAGGAAATTTTGATAACAAAGAGATAACTAAAGAATCGGCCACCCCTAAACCATGGTGGATAGAACTTTCCAATAAAAAGCTAGTAACTGACCCCTTTAAATGGCCCAGAAACCAGCAGGGCGCCACTAGAGTCCCGCAACTCGGCCAACGCAACCTTTGTGCCGATCGGCATATCTTGGGCACAGATTCCTAAGTAGCGAACGCTCTGATGGGGTTGCAAAGTAAGGGCAATTTTTGGCTGGCAGTAGTTAGAGCCATTGCCCATGCGAGATGGATCTGCTGGGGCGAACTTTTTACCAGCACTTGTCACCATATCTGGAATTGCATTTAGAACTTGCACAGTATTTGTCTTATTTTTTACATCAATATTTATATGGCAGATAGCGCCGCGGCAGGTCATTGGATTTGATGGCGAGACAACCGTCAATTTATATATTGCACTTGAACCATTGTCTTTGGTGGTGTTCATGTAATTAATTCCCAATTTAATGCCAGTTGCAGCAAAGAGAATTATGAAGATTCCTATCACGCTATTTCGAATTAAATGCCTGGAGATTGCATATTTAAGTTGACTAAGAAAACTGGTGTCCTCGTTCTTTGAGCCAGGTGCAACGGCGTCATCAATTACTTCCCCGCAACTCTTACAGTAATAAGCCTCGCGTGCGACCTTGGCGCCACATTTGGCACACAACATATGTGGAAGTTTTGCTTTGAACATGGATTGATTATCGCAGAACGCAGAGTGAAATTCAGCCGGAGATCTCTGGCGTTGAAAGTGGAAGCACTATTTCTACCTTCACTCCCCCGAGTGAACTTCTCGAGTATGTGAGAGATCCTTCATATCTATCGACGATGCTAGAAATGATGCTCAGACCCAACCCAGTTCCATCCGCGGATCGCTCCGGCGAAAATCTCTTCGCTAAACGGGTTTTATCAGGAAAATTCTCAAAGCCAGCTCCACCGTCTTCAACAACCAAAGTGAATGAATCTTTGCTTCGCTCGAGTGAAACTTTGACCGGAGCATCTTGCGGCGTGTGCCTGCGAATATTCGAGAAGAGATTGCCAACCATGCGATCCATCAAAGCTTGGTCCGAATAGATAGTGGCATCTTCAATTGGCAGGTATTCCACCGAGCGTTCAGGATTGAGAGCCTGGATTACTTCAATTTGGCCCTTGATGATGGCATCCATATTTACAGGATTATGAGCAGGTTCCCGACTCTCTCCTACCTCGGCAAGGAAGAGCAAATCTTTGATTATCGACTCCATTCGGAAGATCTCATTTGAGCTCTTCTCTAAATAGCCATGAACTTTCGTGGCATCCTCACTCCTTCTAGCGAGATCCACGTAACCCTTGATGACCGTAAGTGGTGTCCGAAGTTCGTGCGAAGCATCCCCCAAGAATTTCTGCATCGCATTTTTCTGTTGCGCGACTAGTCGACTCACTTGATTGAGTTTGCCATCGCTCCGAAAAACTATAAAAGCGATGAGTACTGCAATAAGGTCGATGACTATGATAAAAATAATCAGATCTTTGGTGAGAGTTGAAACATCTGAATTAATTGCTGTCAGGGATTCCGCAAAAATAATCTTTTGATTATTACTCATTTGATAGGTTCTAATTCGTAGCTCGCTGCCGAAATTGACATCCGCGTGACGTGCCCGCTCGAGAAGAGCAGCGGGAGGTAGCGAATTTACACTGGGACCGGAAACCGAAAGCTCAGTAACCTGATTTGTTTCGGTGATGAATTGGGCAGTAACTGGGATTGCTGAAACTTGAGCCAAGTACTGCGCAACTGTTAGCGGATCTTCTTTAGAAGTTACCAGAGCATTAATTTTGGAATTTAACGAATCGTCAACTTGATTTATTTGGCTTGATTCATACTTCGATATTGCAAAGTAGCCAATTGCTGATGAGGAAATAGTGAGAAAGAGAAATATTAACGCCGTAACTCGAATGACGAGCTTCATGCTCGTTCGACAATCTGAAACCCAACTCCTCGCACAGTTTTGATTCCTTCAAAGCCATCGCGATGCAATTTCTTTCTCAGGTATGAGATATAGGTTTCCACGACGGTTGAATTATTTTCAAAATCAATTCCCCATATTGCATTTAAGAGTGCATCCTTGCGGACCACCTTGTTCTTTCTCTCGATCAGAAAATTTAATAAGTTGTACTCAGTTGGGGAGAGTTCAATGACCTCCTCTTCAAAGAGAACTAAGTGTTGATCTAGATCTATTGAAATAGGTCCACAGCGCAGATGATTGGTACTTTGATTTCCCTTGGTGCGGCGCAGGATTGCCTCCACGCGCAGCGCTAACTCTTCGATGCTAAATGGCTTGGTCACATAGTCATCGGCACCAACCCGAAAACCTTGGTGGACATCATCCTTTTCGCGCCTGGCGCTTAGGAGGAGAGCGGGAGTTGGGTCCCCGGCGCTGCGTACCTTCTCAAGCAGCACCAACCCATCAATTTTGGGCATATTAATATCAAGGACATAGAGATCGAATTTGCGCTTTCGAATGTGAGCCAAAGCATCTAGGCCATCGACAGCCACCGTGACCTCGTAGCCCTCGAGCTCCAGGACATCACTTACGAGTTCGCGCACGCCGGATTCATCATCAACCACGAGAATCTGAGCCTTATTCATGTTTGGTAAGCCTAACTTGCTCATTCTTACCCGCAAGAGGCTGACAAGGAATTCACATGGTTCTCACAAAGTACGGGCTGATGCTTATGCCATGGGAACAACAGCTCCCAGTGTTCACCAGAGCACTTTGATTATCAGTAAGGATGAAAAAATGAAGAAGAACCTTCGTAACCGCATCATCGCAGCAAGCGTTGGCGCTGCCCTTCTCCTAGGTCCAACAGCAGCATTTGCTGACACAACTCCAGCTCCAACAAGTGCCACAGCCCCAACTAAGACCAAGGTCACCTCTGCTGACCAGGCTGCATATAAAGCTGCTCTCGCCGCTTACCGTGTAGCGCTCAAGGCTTGGCAGGATGCCCGCAACAAGGCTCAGGCTGATTACAAGGCATCTCTCGTTGCTTACCGCGACGCTTTGAAGTCACATCAGGCTTCTCTCAAGTCGATCGATGCGACTTTCAACTCTGCAGTGGCAACAGCTAAGGCAGCTTATGCAACCGCTACAGCTGGAAATCCAACCGCAGCAGCACGCCAGGTTGCCTTGAACGCTCGCGTTGCAGCAGTAGCTGCAGCTACCAACGTTCGTGCAGCAGCTATCGCCGCGCTTCCAACTCTGCCTACAAAGTTGACTCCACCAGTCGTGGATCCAAAGCCAGTAGCTCCAGTAAAGCCTTAATCGGCTAAAAAGCGAGCCTTCCTGTCGGGGGAAGCGCTCCTTGGGACCCGCCTCAGCGACGAGGCGGGTCCTTTTTATTGCCGTAACGCGCTATTCATCCTCTTTGGTTACTCTTAACGAGAGTAAGCAGATTATTTAATTGAGGAGATGCCATGGCCGACGAGAGCAAATGCCCGTTTACGGGAAGCAAATTAGCGAGCGAGGGAACTTTTAATCAGGATTGGTGGCCTAATCAGCTCAATCTCAAAGTCCTGCAATACAACTCGTCTCAAGCAGATCCAATGGATCCAGATTTTGATTACGCCGCGGAGTTCAAGAAGTTAGATTTGCAAGCGGTCATCGCTGACCTTCGCGCGCTGATGACAGATTCTCAAGAGTGGTGGCCAGCAGATTATGGTCACTATGGACCTTTCTTTATTCGCATGGCTTGGCATAGCGCTGGCACATATCGCACCTACGACGGCCGCGGCGGCGCGGGAGCTGGAATGCAACGCTTCGCTCCTCTTAATAGCTGGCCCGATAACGTAAATCTAGATAAGGCTCGCAGATTGCTCTGGCCCATCAAGCAAAAATATGGAAAACAAATTTCGTGGGCTGACCTGATGATCCTCACAGGAAATGTTGCACTCGAGTCAATGGGCTTTAAGACCTTTGGTTTTGG
>CANCUC010000001.1 GCA_947381255.1 Actinomycetota bacterium | reverse complement strand
CCAGGTGCAGCTGCGCCAGTAAGAGGTGAGGTAATTCCCAAGGTTATTGTTGAGGGAGTTACACCATCCACTTTGTAGGCGGTAAATGCGTGAGCAGGTAGTGCATTGATGGCCAATGCGGCAACGGCCACAAAAGTTACTGCTAGTTTTCCGCGCTTCGTGCGACGATGAACGAGCATATTCTTCCTTTCATTGAGGGTATTCCAGGAGATGCCTGCGGTACTTATATGTAGTTATGTGTTACGTCTTAACTTTTTCATTCCTTTAAATCTCCTGATACGAAGACCATGAGGCATGAACAAGACCACAAGGATCAGCAACAAGCTTGTTACTAGTCCAGGTAGATTCGCTGTTACCTTTTGAGAACCTCCCAAGTGCGTTGCAAGGGCACCTGAAACTTCGGGGATGGTAACGAGAACCACTGCGCCGACAATGCTACCTGCGAGGTTACTAACACCCGCAAGTACCGCACCGGTCACAATTGCGAATGAAAGCGATAGAGGGAAGGCAGTCGGTGTCACTATTCCAAGAAGCAGACCAAAGAGGGCACCTGCAAGACTTGCGAGAGCAGAACTCACCGTAAATGCCAAAATTTTCCCGCGAGCCACATTTATGCCCGCCAGACTGGCTGCAACCGCGTTATTTCTTGCAGCCCGCCAATTCCTTCCATAATTGCTATGTAACAAATTCGTTATAGCCCAGAGAGTAATTAAAGCTGCAATTACCGCGATCCAGAAGAACCATTTGTATTGAGTGAATTCTGATCCACCAAGCTTTCTCGCCCAAGGTGGTGCATCACCAATATCAAAACTCAATCCTTGTTCACCACCCAGAACTTTAAATTGATCAGCAATTGTCGGTAATCCGACGGCTAGAGCAAGTGTTGTACCAGCAAGATATGGACCAGAAAGTCGAGCCGCAGCAACACCCAAGACAAATCCTGCAACCGTTCCAACAAATGTTCCGAAGAGAAGTGCGATGACAAATGGAAAGTGCCACAGAGAAAATGAGAGCGCAGCCCCGTAGCCACCAATTGCCATTACAGCGCCGTGACCTAACGAAATCTGCCCCGAGTAGCCGGTGAGCAAAGTGATAGAAGAGATTGCAATTACATAGACAGCAACTTGAGCACCTTGGTAATCGCGAAGTTCTCCTATAAATCGACTTGCAGTAAGGAGTGCGATTCCAATCAAGGCGAGGATACCCGCGCGCTGCAATGGTGTGAGTCGGTGTTTAAGCATTGCGACCCACTCTCTTCCCAAAGATTCCTCGAGGGCGAACGAGTAACACAATCATCAAAATGATAAAGCCAGCCAAGAAGGTCACCGATGAACTTATGTATTGCAATATAAAGGAGAAACCAATTCCAAGAACCAGTCCACCAACAACTGCACCAACGAGAGAGTCAAGTCCACCGATAACTGCCGCGATAAAGCCAGAAACGAAGAGAAGATCCAGTGAGTTTGGAGAGAGAGTGGAGGTCGGGGTTATCACCGCGCCTGCTACCGCACCGGCAGCACCAGCAAATGACCATCCAATATTTCGAACTCGGCTTACACGAATTCCAGCTAACTGGGCAATCTCAGGTGCAAATGAAGAAGCGCGAAGTGCGAGTCCAAGATTTGTGAAACGAAATACAACTCCAAAGATCGCAAGCACTGTTGCGGATGCGAGAACGATAAATAAGTTTTGAGGCGAGAAGGGAACCGTGTGAGAACCGAATGTGAAACCTTTACCTGAAAGTGGCGATGGATATTGCAAGAAGGCATTTCCCCAAATCAATCCAATTACGCTTTGAATCAATCCGAGCAATCCAAGCGTCGCGATCACCGGTGCGATCTCAGCAATCGGTCCAGACTTCACCCGCTTGCTAAGCAAACTCATAAAGAGAAGATCGACGAGTGAACCGATAAGTGCACCACAAATAATCGCAAGGGGAAGGGAGATCCAATAGTTGTGGGTCTTGGAAGTAATCTCATAGCCGATATATGTGGAGAGAACGGCTTGACCTGATTGTGCAAAGTTCACCACGCGAGTTGAACGCCAAACGAGAACCAAGGCCAGGGCCATCAACGAATAGATCGCACCGCTACTGATTCCAATGAGGAGTGTGTCGATAAACATTTTAAAATCCCAAGTAAGCGGCTCGAAGTTGAGGATCTTGCATCAGCTCAGCTGGCGTGCCACTGGTAACGAGTTGGCCCAGGTGCAGAATTAACCCGCGGTCGGCGATCTTCAGCGCACTCATCGCATTTTGTTCAACAAGTAGAACTGTTAAGCCATACCTTTTTCGGAGATTATTAAGCGCAACAAATATCTGTTCAATAATGAGCGGTGCCAAGCCCAATGATGGCTCATCGAGTAATAACAACTGCGGTCTGGAGATGAGTGCGCGAGCTATAGCCAACATCTGTCTCTCTCCCCCAGAGAGCGAATCGGCTCGCTGATTAAGACGAGTGGCAAGTATCGGAAATATCTGCAGGCTTTCTTCGTGAGCGAGTCGAACATCATTCTTATCGCTCCGCCACAATCCACCAAGCGCTAGATTCTCCGCGACTGTTAGCTCTGGAATTACCGACTTTCCCTCAGAGATATGCACGATGCCTTCTCGAACCAGCTCTTCGGGCTTCTTTCCAAGAAGTGAGCGGCCATTCCAAGAAGCAGCGCCGGTTGTTGGTGCAATCAATCCACTAAGTGAGCGAATAAGAGTGCTCTTGCCAGAACCATTAGATCCAATCACGGCTACCAACTCTCCAGGAGTTAGCGCAAAAGAGAGATCCTTAACTGCGGACACCGAGCCGTAATCAATGGAGAGATTTGATACAACGAGACCTTGATTCACTCTCCCTCCTCACTTCCGAGATAGGCAGCAATTACCAATGGATTATGTTTGATCTCATCGGGGGTTCCGTGCGCAATTAATTCACCGAAATTTAAGACGTAAATCCGATCACATACATTCATGATCACATCCATATGGTGCTCAACAAGCAATACGGATTTCTTGCTTCTAAATCTGAGCACGAACTCTTTGAGCCACGCTATATCTTCCACGCCTAAGCCTCCTGCCGGTTCATCAAGCAGCAAAGTTGAAGGTTTGCACATGAGAGCCCGGGCCAGCGCCACCCGCTTAGAAATGGGATACGGTAATGATGAGGCAAGTTCTCGCGCGTACTCCGAAATGTTTAGCTCCGCCAAAAGGTTTTGGGCAGATTCGTACAAATGTAATTGTCTATTTCTATCTAAACCAAGAAGTGATTTAAGAAAATTATCTTTCTCAACGTGCGACGCTCCGACAAGTAAATTCTCATTCACGGTGAGGTCATTGAATAGTCCAACCCCCTGCAATGTTCGTGCAATTCCAAGTTGGGTGAGCTGGTGAGGCTTGGGCCACTCTCGCTTCGCGCCACCCATAAAAAAGGCACCAGATGTGGGATGGACTAACCCGCTAAGGACATTAAATAATGTGGTCTTTCCGGCGCCATTTGGTCCGATGATTCCTACGACTTCTCCTGGATTTACCTCAATCGAAACGCCAGAGAGGGCGCGAAGTCCGCCAAAATCTACAGTGACTGATTCAAGGCGCAGCGAAGCAGGGTCGTGCATAAAAGACCACTCCTCGCCATTGAGACCTAGTTAAGTTAGTAGATTCTAGGTACTCGAGCGGCAATTCGCGTCACTATTTCATAATTAATTGTTCCCGCTGCCTTGGCCCATTGATCAATGGAATATCCCTCGCCGCCCATCACCGTGACGTAATCTCCAGCTTCCGCCTGAGAATCTGGGCCGAGATCCACTACGCACTGATCCATGGAGATGCGGCCGACAAGTGGAGCGAAGCCTCCATCAAAGAAAACTCCAACAGAGTTATTTGCGGTCCGAGGCAATCCATCTGAATAACCCATAACGATTACACCTAATTTGGTATCGCGCTTTAACACTTCAGTTCCGCCGTAACCGACAGCATCCCCGGCTTTAGCCGCTTTAACTAAATGAATTTTGGCGCGAATTGTCATGGCAGGTCTTAGGTCGAACTTCGTACCATCCCCCATCTGATCGACATCTGGGCTCAATCCGTACATTGCGATCCCGAGTCGAACCATCGATTGGTGCGCGCTGGCACGAGAAAGGGTTGCAGCAGAGTTTGAGAGATGGATGATCTCGGGAGATAAACCAGTTGCCATCAGCTCTTCCAGCTTGGATGCAAATTCATCCTCTTGTACTTTATTAAATGGTTGAAGTGGCTCATCTGCGCGGGCAAAATGAGACCAGAAACCGATGAGTGAGTAGTTAGATTTTTCTTCTTGAGCAAAGGCTAAGAACTCGCTCCACTCATTAAGCACGCCACCACGGCGCATCCCAGTATCAATTTCGAAGTGCAGGCGAGGTTTAATTCCGACCTGTTTACCTGCAACGAGAATCTCTTTAAAAAGTGAGATGGATGAGACCGAAAGATCAATGTTGAGTCTAAGAGCGCGTTCGAAATCTTCACCTGGTGGTGTTAACCAGGCGATAACCGGCACTTCTATGCCTGCTTCACGCAAAGTGATTGCCTCTTCTAGAAGCGCAGTACCAAGCCAGTTTGCACCTGACTCAACAGCTGTAATTGCAACAGGCACCAATCCATGCCCGTAAGCATCTGCCTTCACCACTGCCAAAATAGTTGACTCTGTTCGCTTAGAAATCGAAACAATATTCTCGGAAATTGCAGCGAGATCAATCTGGGCGAATGCGCGCATCTCTACGCTCCCTCGATTACAACCATTGCAGAAGCGATTCCTGCATCATGGGAGATAGTGAGGTGAACTGTGAAGTTTGCTACCCGCTCAGCTAAGGCTCCAGAGAAGTAAAAGTAAGGCTTACCGGATTCTTCACTTCGGATTTCCACTTCATGCCACGAAAAGATATTTCTCGCATTAAGCGCCTTCACCAAAGCCTCTTTCGCTGCGAACCTGGCGGCCAATGATGCGACCTTGAGCGCGGCCTCGCTCGGAGTAAAAAGCCTCTCCCTCATCCCGGGAGTCCTCTCAAGAGATTCTTGAAAGCGGGCAATATCAACTACATCGATTCCAATTCCTTCGATCATGATGGCTGCCTCTCTGAAGGCCATGCGCGATCTGCCGCGATGAGAAAGACCAATATAGATCCACCAAGGAAGGCTCCACCAACTAAATCGCTAAGCCAATGGGTGTTTCGAATGAGCGATACGAGACAGACAATTGTTGTGACCGCGCCGACCAGAAAATATAAGAGTGATAATTTGGTGGACCAATATTTGGTGTAGCGATACAAGAGATACGCCAGAGCGCCCCATGTGAGGAGCGCGTTGGATGAATGACCGGAGGGGTAGGAGCCAACTATTCCGCTATGGTAAATATCAATATTTAACCGGGGTTTACTTCTACCGAAGAAGATCTTTGCTAAACCAACTACTCCATTAAGAAGTATCAGAGCCGCTAGCGAAAAATTGATAGGTCGCCAAGAGCGATAGCGGTATGCCAGTAGGACTGCTGTGACCAAGAGGCAGGTTGCTGTAAGACTTCTTAAACCTAAATCATCGAGAGCTAGGAGAAAATGGCTCGATAATCCACGGAAAGTGTGATGCTTAATCAATTTGATGCGATGGTCTAAGCGATAGAGATAACTCTTGGTCAGCACCTGCTCCGTAACAATTAAGAAAGCCAGAAAGAAGACGAGTGATACTCGTATTGCTCGGTTACGCTCCTGCCGGCGGTGAACTTCCAGCGAGCTCCACATCATTCGACTGTGACCGATTTAGCCAAATTACGTGGTTGGTCGACATCATTTCCACGCGCAACTGCCATCTCATAGGCAATTACCTGAAGTGGAACTACTGCCAACACTGGTTGCAAGAAATCATGAGAAGTTGGAATTCGAATATTGTGAGTAGCACTTGCTAGATCAGCATCGCCGATTGCGATGACGACCGCGCCGCGAGCCTTCACCTCTTGAACGTTGCTCGCCATCTTTTCGTAAAGGGCGCTATTTGAAGTTGGCATGATTGCTATGACTGGAGTGCCCTGATCAATAAGAGCGATTGGGCCGTGCTTTAGCTCGCCACCGGCAAAGCCCTCGGCGTGCATGTAGGCAAGTTCTTTAAGTTTTAGCGCACCCTCTAGAGCAGTTGGATATCCAACATGTCGACCAAGGAAGAGCACCGATGAAGAATCTTTAAATTCACGTGTAAGGGCACGTAGAGGCTCAACAGTCTCAAGTACTTGTTCGACCTTATCTGGAAGGTCGGCAATCTCAGCGCCAATCTCTGCGTAAAACTCCTCTGTGATTGCTCCGCGGACGCGGCCGAGGTGAAGCGCAATCAAATACATCGCGATCAATTGGGTCGCAAAAGCCTTAGTTGAAGCCACGGCAATCTCAGGGCCAGCATGGGTATAAAGAACGGCATCTGATTCGCGCGGGATTGTGGATCCGTTGGTGTTACAAACTGCAAAGACCCGGGCGCCATGTGATCTGGCATAACGCATCGCCATCAAGGTATCCATCGTCTCACCCGATTGCGAGATAGGAATTACCAAGGTTGAGGCATCAACAGATGGTTCACGGTATCGATACTCAGAGGCGAGCTCTACATCGACTGGAACGTTCGCCCACTTTTCAATTGCATACTTGCCAACCAAGCCAGCGTGATAAGCGGTACCGCAGGCGATGATGACTACCTTTGAAATACCTTCTAGATCAATACCACCGATTATCTCGGCACTCAGGCCGGCAGTTCGTCCGATCAAAGTATCGGCGATTGCCTTCGGTTGCTCATAGATCTCTTTGAGCATGAAGTGTGGGTACCCACCACGCTCCGCGGCTGATGCATCCCACATGATTTCAAATTCACGAGGTGTTAAAACATTTCCTGCTAAATCTGTGACTGTGATGGTTGTTGCCGTGATATCGACAACCTCATCTTGTCCGAGCTCCAAAGCGTGTTTGGTATGCGCAATGAATGCGGCGACATCTGATGCCAGGAAGTTTTCGCCATCCCCCACTCCAACTACGAGCGGAGAGTTACGCCTTGCTCCAACAATTCGACCAGGCTCATCGCTATGAATTGCAAGCAAGGTGAACGATCCGCGCAGTTGCGCGCAAACTTCGCGCATCGCAGCGGCAAGATCTCCACCGTGGCTCTTGCGAGCATCACTCAGCAGGTGAACTACCGATTCGGTATCTGTTTCAGATTTAAAGATATGGCCACGAGCTTCAAGTAGCTCACGGAGTTCGACGTAATTTTCAATAATTCCGTTGTGAATCAAGGCTAACTTTCCATCATTATCTAAATGAGGGTGGGCATTGAGATCTGTGGGACCTCCGTGGGTTGCCCAACGAGTGTGTCCGATTCCGGAGTTGGCATCAGGATTTGTGGCACCAAGAGTTGATTCAAGATTTGAAAGTTTACCCGCGCGCTTTTCAACCCAGAGTGGACCGCCTTCTGTAACTACAAGGGCAATTCCTGCTGAGTCATATCCGCGATATTCCAGACGGCGAAGTCCTTCAAGGACTGGTGAGAGTGCCAAGGCCTTACCGGTATATCCGACAATGCCACACATGGCGTCTTCTCCTTTGATGCTTTAAGCAGTGGTTATGAGAGTTCTAATCTTACTAGAGCGGCTAAATCTTCGGCTATCTCTCTTGCGGTCGCGGCGCTTTGAGCCTCAACCATCACGCGAACCAAGCTTTCAGTGCCTGATGCGCGTACCAAGATTCGTCCCGCAGAACCCAGGGCCTTCTGCTTCGCTTCAATCTCATTTTTCAAGGTAATGGATGTCGATAATTTTTCTTTATCGACGTTCTTCACATTAACGAGCTCTTGCGGAAAGCGCTTCATGATTGAGGCGAGTTCAGCGAGTGATTTCCCAGAAGATTTAACGGCTTGCATCAAATGCAGGGCGGTTAGCAATCCATCACCAGTGTTTGCATAGTGGCGCATGATGATGTGGCCAGATTGTTCGCCACCAAGGACGAATCCATCTGAAATCATCTTTTCGAGAACGTAACGATCACCGACTGCAGTAATCTCAACATTGATATCGAGATTTTCCATCGCCTTAAAGAAACCCAAGTTGCTCATGACCGTGCCAACAATTGTTTCGTGAGTTAATAGGCCACGACTCTGCCAATCAGCAGCCAAGATTGCCATGATGAAATCGCCATCAATCTCATTACCTTCGCTATCAATCGCTAAGCAACGATCGGCGTCACCGTCGTGGGCGATGCCTAGGTCGGCACCGGTTTCTAGAACCTTCGCCTTGATATTTGCTAAATGGGTCGAGCCACAACCTTCATTAATGTTCCAGCCATTTGGCTCATTTGATATTGCGATTACCTCAGCGCCAGCTCTGGAGTAGGTCTTTGGAGCAACTCGAGATGAGGCGCCATTTGCACAATCCACGACGACTTTGAGTCCTGAAAGATTTGTGGTGAGTGTATTTAATAAGTGAAATATGTAGCGCTCTGCAGCAGAGTCATCGTTAATTACTCGCCCGACATTTCGTCCGGTGGGACGTTGCCAGCTCTCCCCCATGTGCTTTTCAATCGCTGCCTCTAAGGCATCATCGAGTTTTCCGCCGCCCTTTGCGAAGAATTTAATTCCGTTATCCGGCATTGGGTTGTGAGAGGCGCTAATCATTACGCCAAGATCTGCTCCACTGTCGGCAACGAGGTGCGCAATTGCGGGAGTTGGAAGAACTCCGACTCTATAAACATCGACGCCGGCACTGGCTAAACCAGCAACGACCGCTGCTTCAAGAAAATCTCCAGATGCTCGAGAGTCTTGACCAACAATGGCTTTGGGGCGATGACCTTCGAATGCGCCAAGTTCACCCAAGATATGGGCTGCAGCAATAGAGAGATCAACAGCAAGTTCAGCTGTTAAGAATCCGTTAGCTAGACCTCTAACACCATCGGTGCCAAAGAGCGCCATTTAATAAAGCAATCGCGTAATAGAAAAATTAACGCTTGCTGTATTGAGAACGCTTACGAGCCTTCTTCAGACCGTACTTCTTACGCTCGATGACGCGAGGGTCACGAGTAAGGAAGCCAGCCTTCTTAAGTGCTGGACGATTTGCATCGCGATCAATCTCATTAAGTGCACGTGCAACACCAAGACGAAGTGCACCAGCTTGGCCAGAAGTTCCGCCGCCATTGATGCGAGCAATTACATCGTATTGATTCTCTGCACCGACTGTGCGGAAAGGTTCAGAAACGAGTTGTTGGTGAACCTTGTTAGGGAAGTACACATCAAGTGCCTTTCCGTTAACAATCCACTTACCTGAACCAGGTGTTAAGCGCACGCGAGCAACAGCTTCCTTACGACGACCGGTGCCGCCTCCTGGAGCTTTAATTGCTGGACGGTTTGTTGAAGCAGCTGGAGTTGAAGATGTGTATGAAGTAAGAACTTCTTCTTCTGCATCGATTGCTGGATCGAAATCTGACATGTCTATCCCCTACTTCTTCACGATTTGTGAAACTTGAGTAAATTCAAATGGTGTTGGGTTCTGCGCAGCATGTGGGTGCGAAGGACCTGCGTAGACCTTGAGCTTTGAACCAACAGCGCGACCCAACTTGTTCTTAGGAATCATTCCAAGGATTGCCTTCTCGATCACGCGAGTTGGATCTTGGTTAATCAAATCTGAGTAGACGACAGAAGTCATACCACCTGGATAACCTGAGTGATGGTGAGCAAACTTCTTGCCAGCCTTTTGTCCTGTAAGAACAACCTTCTCGGCATTGATAACGATGACGAAGTCACCCATGTCAATGTGTGGAGCGAAGGTGGTCTTATGCTTTCCGCGAAGAAGGACAGCTGCATGGCTAGCTAGACGACCAAGGACAACTCCTTCAGCGTCGATGACATGCCACTTGCGGGTGACATCACCAGCTTTCGGTGTAAATGTGCGCACGAGGTCTCTCCCTCTTTCTATTCTTGTTTAAAACAACAAAGCTTGGTGCTCTGCGGATCGGCCGCGAGCTGATTCCAGCACACAGGCAGAGGAGCAGGTTACCTTCTCGAGGGCTGTGGGGTCAAAATGAGGGTTCGGCAAGGAAGTCAGAAAGCCTGATTTCAGCCAACTTTGAGGCATCTGGATACTCCACCTGGCGCAAAGTCAGACCTCTCGCTGGGAAGACATAAGAATCTGAGACCCGGGCTTTTGCCTCCAAAATCTCCACCATCCAACCCTCGGCAAACCGTCCCTCTCCCACACAGACCGCAGCACCGACCAAATTTCGAACCATGTTCCAGCCAAAACCGTCGGCCGCGACATCACAGATCACAAAGCCATCGGAGTCCCGACTCCAAGAAAATTCGAGCAGAGTTCGAAGGGATGTAGCGCCCTCGCGATAACGGCAGAAGGTCAAGAAATCGTGTTTTCCAAGGAGAGGTTGGCTGGCCCGGTTCATCACTTCAACATCTAAGGGGCGAAACCAGGTTGCGGCGTCGATTCTTTGAAGTGGTGGCAGATCTTGATTTCCGTCAAGCAACTTGTATCGATAGTGGCGTGATGAAGCGGTGAAGCGGGCATCGAAATTGACCGGAGCGAAGGTGAGATCTAAGACTCGAAAGTCCTCTTCCAATATCTGATTGAGCCTAAATTTAAAGTGCGCCAAATCCCAGATATCTTCATCGGGGCGATAGCGAGAATTCGGGGCATCATCTGGAATATCTGCATGCGCCACTTGGCCAGTGGCATGGACACCGGCATCAGTTCTACCCGCAACAACGGTGTTGATCGGAGTGCGAAGTATCTTGGCCAGCGCATCTTCAAGTGCGCCTTGCAGAGTGCGTTGATCGGGCTGTTTAGCCCATCCTGCAAAGTTGGTGCCGTCGTAAGCTAAATCAATCCGCAAACGACGAAACCCGCTCTCGGGATTGAGAGCGGGTTCAATCATGAACTTTTATTGGTTCGTACGGGTGATTAGTCGTTAACGAGTTCGATGACTGCCATTGGGGCATTGTCACCGTTGCGTGGACCAACCTTTGTAATGCGGGTGTAACCACCAGGACGTGTAGCGAAACGAGGTGCAATCTCAGTGAAGAGTGTGTGTACAACGCTCTTGTTCTGGATTGTCTCCATGACGCGACGACGAGCTGCTAGATCGCCCTCTTTTGCAGCAGTGATCAACTTTTCAGCCAATGGACGAAGGCGCTTGGCCTTTGCCTCAGTGGTCTTGATCTTGCCGTGTTCAAAGAGTTGCTCTGCAAGAGTGCCTAGCAACAGTCTCTCGTGTGCTGGACCGCTTCCGAGGCGTGGTCCTCTACTTGGTGTTGGCATGGCGTTCTCCTAGAGCTGCTCTGACTCGACGAGATCTTCGTCGACTTCAGTTCCGTAGTTGTGGTGTTTGGTTGGATCAAATCCGATTGGGCTGTCCTTCAGTTGTAGACCCATGCTGTGAAGTTTTGCCTTCACTTCATCGATCGACTTTGAACCGAAGTTACGGATATCGAGGAGATCTGCCTCTGAACGGCCAACAAGCTCACCGACGGTATGAATACCTTCGCGCTTGAGGCAGTTATATGAGCGAACGGTGAGATCAAGATCTTCGATTGGAAGAGCGAGATCTGCAGCGAGCGCAGCATCTTGGACAGAAGGTCCCATTTCGATACCTTCAGCGTTGACGTTCAATTCGCGAGCAAGTCCGAAGAGCTCAACCAATGTCTTTCCAGCAGATGCCATTGCATCTCCAGGGTTCATTGATGGCTTGGTCTCAACATCGACGATCAAACGGTCAAAGTCAGTGCGTTGTTCAACACGAGTTGCTTCGACCTTGTAGGTCACGCGCAACACTGGTGAATAGATTGAGTCAACAGGAATGCGACCAATCTCTCCGCCGGCTGCCTTGTTAGCAACTGCAGTTACATATCCACGACCACGCTCAACGGTGAGTTCGACTTCGAACTTAGCCTTTGAGTTAAGGGTTGCGATATGAAGCTCTGGGTTATGAACAGTTACGCCAGCAGGAGTTGCAATATCTGCACCTGTGACAACACCCTCGCCATTCTTGCGAATGTAGAGAAGTGAAGGCTCATCATTATCTGATGAGAGCACTAGGTTCTTGATGTTCAAGACGATCTCTGTGAGATCTTCCTTAACACCTTCAAGAGTTGTGAACTCGTGCAACGCTCCGTTGACGCGAACGCTGGTTACTGCTGCTCCAGGGATCGATGACAAGAGGGTGCGGCGTAAAGAATTACCGAGGGTATAACCAAAGCCTGGCTCTAGCGGTTCAATGATGAATCTTGAACGAAACGCATTGTCTGGATCGGCTGCCTCAGTGAGGATAGGGCGTTGTGCAATGAGCACTTATTTCCTCCGTACGTCGGGGAGATCCACTATTTGATCTCCTGCAATGAAACTACTTTTCGGATAACTACTTTTCGAGTACTGCCTAGTTATTACTTGCTGTAGAGCTCAACGATAAGTTGCTCTTGGATTTGAGTATCAATGATTGTGCGGGTTGGGTTTGCGTGAACGATGATTCGCATCTTCGCTCCAACAACTTCCATCCACGCAGGAACTGACTTCTCACCCAACTCGGCGCTAGCGACGATGAATGGGGTTGTATCCAATGAACCAGGAACTACATCAATGACATCCATAGGAGTAACGCGGAATGAAGGAATGTTGACCTTCTTGCCGTTTACCAAGAAATGTCCGTGACGAACTAGCTGGCGAGCCATATCGCGACTCTTAGCGAAACCGGCACGGAAAACTACGTTATCCAAACGGGTCTCGAGAATGATCAAAAGGTTGTCACCGGTCTTACCTTGAAGACGGTTTGCCTCTTCGTAATATCCACGGAACTGCTTCTCTAGGACGCCGTACATACGTGCGCACTTTTGCTTCTCACGAAGCTGACCTAGGTACTCTGATTCCTTGGAACGGCCACGACCATGTTGTCCTGGTGGATATGGGCGTGACTCAATAGGACACTTTGGACCATCGCACTTTGAGCCCTTAAGAAAGAGCTTTACTTTTTCGCGACGGCAGCGCTTGCAATCTGCTCCGGTATAACGAGCCATTTATTCTCTTCCTTCCTTAAACTCGACGTGGCTTTGGTGGACGGCAACCGTTATGTGGAGCAGGAGTTACATCTGAGATGGCTCCAACTTCAAGTCCAGCGGCCTGTAATGAACGAATTGCTGTCTCGCGACCAGATCCTGGTCCCTTGACGAATACATCAACCTTCTTCAAACCATGTTCTTGCGCGCGACGAGCGGCTGCTTCTGCTGCCATCTGTGCTGCGTATGGTGTTGATTTACGTGAGCCCTTGAAACCAACTTGGCCAGCTGATGACCAAGAGATAACAGCGCCGGAAGGATCTGTAATAGAGATGATGGTGTTGTTGAAGGTGCTCTTGATGTGAGCTTGTCCAAGCGCAATGTTCTTCTTTTCCTTCTTGCGAAGTTTGACTTTGCCCTTAGCAGCAGCGCCTTTAGCGGCTGTCTTTGTCTTAGCGGCGGCCATTACTTGGTCTCCTTCTTCTTACCAGCGATTGCCTTACGAGGGCCCTTACGTGTGCGCGCATTTGTATGTGTGCGCTGACCACGAACAGGAAGTCCCTTGCGGTGGCGAATACCTTGGTAGCTTTGAATTTCGACCTTGCGACGAATGTCGCCCGCAACTTCACGGCGAAGGTCACCTTCGATTTTGTAATTTGCTTCGATGAATTCACGAAGCTGTGCCAATTCTGGCTCTTGAAGATCTTTGACTCGTGTATCTGGATTAATACCAGTCGCTGCAAGTGTTGCATGAGCGCGGGTTAATCCGATACCGAAGATGTACGTGAGTGCAATCTCTACGCGCTTTTCACGCGGGAGATCGACACCAACAAGACGTGCCATATCACTTACCCTTTTCGTTATCTGGAAGGTCCTTCGCAATGCACCTCAGTTGGGTAACTGAGCCTCGGCCTACCAGTCCGAGGGTCTGAAGTTTTCACTTCAGTCGCATCACGCGTTTTTTGGTGTTACTTATCCTTGACGTTGCTTGTGACGAAGATTGTCGCAAATAACCATGACGCGACCATTACGACGAATGACCTTGCACTTGTCGCAGATCTTCTTCACGCTTGGCTTAACTTTCACGACTAACTCCTATTACTTGTAACGATAGATAATTCGACCTCTTGTGAGGTCGTACGGACTAAGTTCAACAATCACACGATCTTCAGGAAGGATGCGAATGTAGTTCTGTCGCATCTTGCCGCTGATGTGCGCAAGAACCTTGTGCCCATTTGTAAGCTCGACTCTGAACATGGCGTTCGGGAGTGCTTCAGCTACGGTGCCTTCAATTTCGATTGCTCCGTCTTTCTTGGCCAAGCAGTACCTACTTATCTATTCAGGGGTCTAGTTACGGACATCCGCCTATTTCTAAGCAGAGGGCAATCCTAAGGCGCAGGGCCAAAAAGACGAAATCGGGCCCTCTATTTAGCCCTTTTCGACCCGGTTTATGCTAAAAGCGGGGAGATTTCCACCCCGAGGCGACCCAATTCAGCCGCTCCCCCGTCAATTGCGGTCAGGACAAATGGCTTGCCATCTGGAAGCAGAGCGAAGGTATGTTCGAAGTGAGCGCCATTGGATTTATCGCTAGCGATAACGGTCCAATCATCGGAGAGGGTCTTCATCTTCTCAGTGCCGCGAGTAATCATCGGTTCGATTGCGAGTGCAAGACCAACCTTTAACTCAGGTCCCAGACCAGCCGGACCATAGTTAATGACATGAGGATCTTGGTGCATCTCAGTACCAATGCCGTGGCCACCATACTCACGCAAGATTCCATACTTACCTTGACTAAGAATGTAGCTCTCAATTGCGTGTGAAATATCAGTGAGATGCCCCCCGACTTTTGCGGCAGCGATTCCGCGCCACATGGAACCTTCACATGTATCCATGAGCTTTTGATCGGCAGGATCTATCTCACCAATACCAATGGAGAATGCGGCATCTCCGTGCCAACCATTAACAATTGCTCCGAAATCAACTGAGATGATGTCTCCGCTTACAAGTGGACGCTCATTCGGAATGCCATGAACAACTTCATGATTTACTGATGCGCAGATGACATTGGGATATCCGTGATAATTGAGGAACGATGGAGTTGCATTATTTGCTTTGAGGTAATCGGCAGCGATTGCATCTAACTCAAGCGGAGTAACTCCTGGCGCGATTGCCGCCTTCATGAGCTCGAGTGCTTGTCCTACAACGAGGCCAGCCTTGCGCATTAATTGCAGTTGTTCGAAAGTTTTTATCTGAATCGCCATGGCGACTACTTAAGAGCTGCGATTGCGTTTGCAGAGATTTCTGAAACATCTCCGACCGCACTGATAGCTTTTAGAATTCCAAGATTCTTGTAGAAGTCAACAATTGGTGCTGTCTGCTCGCTATAAACGTTCAAGCGATTTGCAATGACTTCTTCCTTATCGTCTTCACGTTGGTACAACTCGCCACCACAGTTATCGCAGACTCCATCTACCTTTGACTTATCAAAGATGACATGGGAAGTTGCGCCACAATTGCGACAGACTCTACGGCCCGATAGGCGCTTGATGATCTCTTCATTTGGAATGGAGAGTTCAAGCACTGCATCTAGTGAAATTGCTTTCTTAAGAAGGACTTCAGCTAAGAACTCTGCTTGACCAACATTGCGCGGATAGCCATCGAGCAAGAATCCCGGTGCTGTATCTGCATGTGTTAGGCGATCTTCAAGCATGGCATTGGTTACGGAATCTGGAACCAGGTTGCCGGCATCCATATAGGACTTAGCAAGCTTTCCAAGTTCAGTTTCACCCTTGATATTGGCACGGAAGAGATCGCCTGTAGAGATATGCGGAATCCCAAAGTGCGCAGCAAGGTGAACTGCTTGAGTGCCTTTACCCGCGCCTGGAGGACCTACCAGGATTAAGCGCATTAGCGCAGGAATCCCTCATATGAACGTTGTTGCAACTGAGATTCAATTTGCTTAGCGGTATCAAGACCGACACCAACAACGATCAGGATTGCAGTT
Source organism: Actinomycetota bacterium (assembly GCA_947381255.1). Taxonomy (GTDB): domain Bacteria; phylum Actinomycetota; class Actinomycetes; order Nanopelagicales; family Nanopelagicaceae; genus PALSA-747. Next base: position 11,932 of record CANCUC010000001.1, on the reverse strand, counting down.
CCACCAAATGGGAAGTTCTGCGAAGCCTGGAACAAGATCAGAGCAATGATAGGGATGATCGCAACGAATGCTAGGTAGAGAGAACCTGGAGCAGTGATGCGTGAGAGTACATATTGGAGATACTCAGATGTTGGCTTTCCAGCGCGAATACCTGGAACGAATCCACCGTACTGCTTCATATTGTCAGCAACTTCATCAGGGTTGAAGGTAATTGCGACATAGAAGTAGGTGAAGAAGATGATCAATACTGCGTACGAGATGATGTAAATAGGGTGATCGCCCTTAACCAAGTTCTGCTGAATCCAAACTGACCACTTCGCCGTTGATCCGGAGAAGTTAACGATCAGAGATGGAATATACAAAAGCGATGATGCGAAAATTACTGGGATAACACCAGCCTGGTTGACCTTGATTGGGATGTAGGTAGATGTTCCGCCGTATGACTGGCGACCAATCTGACGCTTTGCATATTGCACCGGAATACGGCGTTGAGCCTGCTCCACGAATACAACTGCTGCTACAACCAAGACACCTACTGCCATAACGAACAGGAATGCGAACCAACCCTTTTGTTGCTTGATGGACCAGAGCTGGGTTGGGAATCCTGCAGCGATAGAGGTGAAGATCAAGATCGACATACCGTTACCGATACCACGATCGGTGATCAATTCACCAAGCCACATGATTACAGATGTTCCAGCGGTCATCACCAAAACCATGGTCACGATACGTGGCCATGATGAGTCAGGAATGATTGCGAGAGTACAACCGCTAAAGAGACGACCAGTTGAACGAGCAACGGCGATCAAACCAGTTGATTGCAGAACTGCAAGACCAACGGTGAGGTAACGGGTGTATTGGGTGAGCTTTGCGTTTCCAGATTGTCCTTCAGCCTTCAGTGTTTCAAAGCGAGGGATAACAACGGTCAGCAATTGAATAATGATTGAGCTGGTGATGTAAGGCATGATTCCCAATGCGAAGATTGAGAGGTGCAAAAGTGCGCCACCGGAGAACAAGTTAATGAGACCGAAGAGTCCGCCAGATTTGCTCTGATTCAAGCAAGATTGAACGTTCTTATAAGAAACGCCAGGCGTTGGCATGATTGATCCGAAACGGAAGAGAGCCATGATGCCTAAAGTGAAGAAAATCTTTACGCGAAGATCGGGCGTCTTGAAGGCCTTACCAAACGCTGCAAGCATTTAACTTCTCCTCTAATTTCTGAATGAGTCCCTACTCTATTGAGTAAGGACTCATTTCGGACTTAATAAATCGGTTTTAGGTTAGAGCTTTGTGATTGATCCACCTGCAGCAGCGATCTTTTCAGATGCTGAAGAGGAGAATGCGTGTGCCACGACGGTAACTTTCACAGAAATGTCGCCATTTCCAAGAACCTTGACCGGATGGCCATCGCGAGCTGCACCCTTTGCGACCAAATCTTCAACGGTGACTTGGCCACCCTTTGGATAGAGCGCATTGATGGTTGAAACATTCACTGGCTGGTACTCCACGCGCTCTGGGTTTTTGAAACCACGGAGCTTTGGAAGACGCATGACCAAAGGAAGTTGTCCACCTTCGAAACCAGCACGAACAACGTTACGAGCACGTGTTCCCTTGCCACCACGACCAGCAGTCTTACCCTTTGAAGCCTCACCGCGACCCTTACGGGTGCGAGCCTTCTTTGCGCCCGGAGCCGGACGTAGATGATGAACCTTGAGAACCATTGTTATTCGACCTCCTCAACGGTAACCATGTGACGTACAGCGACGACCATTCCACGAATCTCGGGACGATCTTCCTTTACGACAACATCACCGATTCGCTTTAAACCAAGTGAACGCAAGGTCTCGCGGTGCTCTGGACGAGCGCCAACCTTGGAACGAAGTTGTGTGACTTTTAGACGTGGCATGTTTATGCACCAACCGTTGCTGCTACGGCACGAGCAATTGCTGCAGGTGCGACATCTTCAAGGGGTAGACCACGACGAGCTGCGATAGATGTTGGAGATTCCAACGCCTTAAGCGCGGCTGCGGTGGCGTGCACCATGTTGATTGGGTTATTTGAACCAAGAGACTTGGTAAGAACATCGTGGATTCCAGCGCACTCAAGTACGGCACGAACTGGACCACCAGCGATAACTCCGGTACCAGGTGATGCAGGGCGAAGAAGAACTACGCCAGCTGCAGCTTCACCTTGTACTGGGTGAGGAATAGTGGAACCGAGGAGTGCAACTTTGAAGAATTGCTTCTTCGCATCTTCCACTGCCTTAGCAATAGCTTGAGGAACTTCCTTAGCCTTGCCGTATCCGACTCCGACTGTGCCCTTCTGGTCACCGACAACAACAAGTGCTGTGAAGGAGAAACGACGTCCACCCTTTACAACCTTTGCTACGCGGTTAATGAAAACTACGCGCTCTGTGTATGGAGACTTCTCTTTCTCAGGTCCACCATCACGGCCGCGACGTTCACGACGATCGTTTCCGCCCTTAGGAGCGCGATCGCCAGCATTTGCGTTTACTGGAGGAGTAGCCATTAGAAGTCCAATCCATTCTCGCGGGCACTATCAGCGAGAGCTGCAATGCGTCCGGTGTACTTGTTTCCACCGCGATCGAAGACCACTGTAGAAATACCCTTTTCCTTCGCGCGCTTTGCAATTTCTGCACCGACGAAGCGAGCCTTTGCGCTCTTGTCATCCTTAGATGCACGAAGTGTGCTCTCCATGGTTGAGGCTGAGACCAAGGTCTGACCGATTGAATCATCAACGATCTGAGCAACAAGGTGACGAGATGAGCGTGAAACTACAAGACGTGGACGCTCGGCAGAACCGACGACACGCTTGCGGACACGGAAGTGGCGACGACGGCGGGCATTTTGTGCCGAGCCTTTAACAACCTTTACACCGATAGCCATTACTTCTTACCTGTCTTTCCTTGCTTGCGGCGAATCTTTGCGCCGTCTAGGTGGAGACCCTTGCCCTTGTATGGATCAGCCTTACGAAGCTTTTGAATCTTCGCTGCAACTTCACCAACGAGCTGCTTGTCGACACCAGAGATCGAGAAGCGAGTTGCTGATTCGACCTTGAAGGTGATGCCTTCAGGAGCACTGAATGGAACCGCGTGGCTGTAGCCGAGAGCGAACTCCAAATCCTTACCCTTTTCAGCGACCTTGTAACCAACACCAACGATGTTGATGGTCTTTGAATATCCATTTGTAACGCCCTCGATCATATTTGCGACCAAGGTACGTGAGAGGCCGTGAAGTGAACGCGCGACGCGTCCATCATCTGGACGAGTAACAACGAGTGTTGACTCTTCCTTGGCGATAGCAATTGGGCCAGCGAGAGTATGTGAAAGTGTGCCCTTAGGACCCTTTACAGAAATCTCTTGACCTGAAATGTTGACTTCAACTCCAGCAGGAATTGTGATGGGAGAGCGACCAATACGTGACATCAGATCACCATACGTAGGCGAGAACTTCTCCGCCTACCCCTTGCTTGTTGGCTTGCTTATCAGTGAGCAAACCAGATGATGTTGAGATAATGGCTACGCCAAGTCCACCCAAGACCTTAGGTAGCGCCGTTGACTTTGCGTATACGCGAAGTCCTGGCTTTGAAACGCGGCGTAGGCCAGCGATTGAACGCTGACGATCTGCACCAAACTTCAAATCGATGGTGAGGGTCTTTCCAAATCCAGCAACGGTATTTTCTACCTTGAAGCTAGAGATGTATCCCTCCTGCTTAAGAATTTCGGCAATGCGAACTTTTACCGACGACGACGGCATTGAAACCGTATCGTGGTAAGCAGAGTTCGCGTTGCGCAGACGTGCAAGCATGTCTGCGATCGGATCTGTCATTGTCATACTGTGGCCTCTGGCCTTTCTCGAGCCGGTTTCCTTTTTCTCCCGAGGGAGTTAACTGGACCTATCTCGTAGTTGATAGTGGGTGGGAAAAGATATTTACCAAGAAGCCTTGGTGATGCCTGGAAGTTCGCCCTTATGTGCCATCTCGCGGAAGCAGATACGGCAGATGCCGAACTTTTGGTAGACAGCGTGTGGACGACCACAACGTTGGCAACGTGTGTAGCCACGAACCTTGAACTTAGGCTTGCGAGCAGCTTTAACCTTGAGCGATGTCTTTGCCATTAGTTGCTACCCCTTAGTTCTCACGGAATGGAAAGCCGAGCGCCTTAAGTAGTGCGCGACCCTCTTCATCTGTCTTGGCTGTGGTTACGAAAGTGATATCCATACCGCGTGTGCGGTCGATCTTGTCCTGTTCGATCTCTGGGAATACAACCTGCTCGGTAAGACCGAAGGTGTAGTTGCCGTTTCCATCGAATTGCTTAGGAGAGAGTCCACGGAAGTCACGGATACGAGGAAGTGCGATCGAGAGAAGACGATCTGCGAACTCCCACATACGATCATTGCGAAGTGTTACGTGGGCACCAATTGGCATGCCTTCACGCAACTTGAACTGAGCAATTGACTTGCGAGACTTGGTGACCTGAGGCTTCTGACCGGTGATGATCGTGAGGTCGCGGATAGCGCCTTCAATCAACTTAGAGTCACGAGCTGCTTCACCAACACCCATATTTACGATGACCTTAACCAAGCCAGGAATCTGCATAACATTGCTGTAAGCAAATTGGGTCTTGAGCGCAGGTGCGATCTCGGCCTTGTAACGGGCCTTAAGACGAGGAGCTGTTGCGGTTGTCATGGTTAGACATCCTTTCCGGTACGACGAGAGATGCGAACGTTCTTGCCGTTCTCATCCTTGCGCGCACCAATGCGAGTGGCCTTGCCATCGTCGCCAACAAGTTGCACATTTGAAATGTGAATTGCAGCTTCAACGGTGAGAATTCCGCCGACCTTGACACCACGTTCGGTCTCAGTCTGTTGAGTGTGACGCTTAACGCGGTTAGCACCCTCGACAATTACGCGAGATTCCTTCTTATCGATAGAGATAACCGTGCCGGTTACACCCTTATCTTTTCCAGCGATCACTTGAACAGTGTCGCCACGCTTAATGTTTGCCATTTTTTATAGCACCTCCGGCGCGAGCGAGATAATCTTCATGAAACGCTTGTCACGAAGTTCACGAGCAACTGGTCCGAAGATACGGGTGCCGCGAGGCTCGCCGTCTGCCTTCAAGATAACTGCTGCGTTCTCATCAAACTTGATATATGAACCATCAGGGCGACGGTTCTCTTTAACGGTACGAACGATGACAGCCTTTACGACCTCACCCTTCTTAACCTGTCCACCAGGAATAGCATCCTTGACGGTACAAACGATGATGTCACCGATACCTGCGTAGCGACGTGAGGAGCCACCGAGAACACGAATACAAAGGAGTTCCTTTGCACCGGTGTTATCCGCGACACGAAGTCTGGATTCTTGTTGAATCATTTTTCGATACCCCTTACTTAGCCTTCTCGAGGATCTCGACTACACGCCAACGCTTAGTTGCCGATAGTGGACGAGTTTCCATGAGTAGTACGCGATCGCCGACGCCAGCTGTGTTGTTCTCGTCATGCGCCTTCAACTTGTGAGAGCGGGTCATAACCTTTGAGTACACACCATGCTTGGTCTGACTTTGGATTGCAACGACGACGGTCTTATCCATCTTGTCGCTGGTAACAATTCCTTCACGAGTCTTGCGGAATCCGCGCTCGTTATTTAGCTCGCTCACGCTGCGCCTCCAATTCCGAGCTCACGCTCACGCAAGATTGTGTAAATACGCGCAATCTCTTTACGGACCGCAGTCAAACGACCGTGGTTTTCAAGTTGACCTGTAGCTGCTTGGAAGCGAAGGTTGAATAGCTCTTCTTTTCCTTCGCGAAGCTTGATCGCTAGTTCGTCAGTGGAGAGCGCACGAAGCTGCTCTGCTGTCACGATATTAGACATTAGAACTCCTCCCGACGTACTACACGACACTTCATTGGCAACTTGTGGATCGCACGAGTCATTGCCTCTGTTGCGATTTCTTCTGAAACACCAGAAATTTCAAACATAACGCGACCTGGCTTTACGTTTGCAATCCACCACTCAGGTGAACCCTTACCGGAACCCATGCGTGTTTCAGCAGGCTTCTTGGTAAGTGGACGATCTGGATAAATGTTGATCCAAACCTTTCCACCACGCTTGATGTGACGGGTCATTGCAATACGTGCTGCTTCAATCTGACGGTTTGTTACATATGCAGGCTCAAGAGCTTGAATACCAAAGTCACCGAATGAAACAACGGTTCCGCCCTTAGACATACCAGCCCGCTTTGGGTGGTGCTGCTTACGGTGCTTAACGCGACGTGGAATTAACATTATTCAGCGGCTCCTTCCGAAACTTCGGTAACTACTGGAGCAGCAGCTTCAGGTGCTACAACCTCTGCGGCTGCGCGTGATGCTGGTGTTGAAGAAGTTACTTCGCTACGTGGTCCACGAGGTGGACGGTTAGCTGGACGACTTGGCTTTGGTGCACGTGCTGCAGCAAGTGCTGCCGCTGCGCGCTCTGCGCGGGATTCGATAACTTCACCCTTGTAGATCCAAACCTTTACACCAAGGCGACCGAAAGTTGTGTGGGCTTCGTGGAATCCATAATCGATATCCGCACGAAGTGTGTGAAGAGGTACGCGACCCTCGCGGTAGAACTCCGAGCGAGCAATTTCTGCGCCGCCAAGACGTCCACCAACTTGAACACGAATACCTTGTGCACCTGCCTTGAGAGCAGATTGCATTGACTTACGCATTGCGCGACGGAATGAGACACGAGCAGCAAGTTGTTCAGCAATTCCTTGCGCAACAAGTTGTGCATCAATCTCTGGGTTCTTAACCTCAAGAATGTTGAGTTGAACCTGCTTGCCGGTGAGCTTCTCAAGATCCTGACGGATGCGATCAGCTTCGGTTCCGCGACGGCCGATGACGATGCCAGGGCGTGCGGTATATAGATCGATACGAACACGCTCACGTGTGCGCTCGATTTCAATACGTGAAACGCCTGCGCGCTCCATGCCCTTGCTCATCATGCGACGGATCTCGATATCTTCCTTCACATAATCCTTGTAAAGCTTGTCTGCATACCAACGAGACTTGAACTCAGTTGTAATTCCCAGACGGAAGCCGTGTGGATTTACTTTTTGACCCATTTACTCGGCCTGCCCTTCTGTGGCAACTGCGACTTCGGCAACTGGTGCTGCCTTCTTAGCTGCAGCCTTCTTAGGAGCCGCTGCTGGTGTTGCTGGCTTAGCAAGCACAACCTTGTTTGGATTTGCCTTCGCGTTAACGACCTTCTTAAGACCGTGTGGGCGATATGAACGATCGGTTGAAACAACCAATGTCAAAGTTGATGCGCGCTTCAAGATTTGGAAGCCGCGACCTTGTGCACGTGGACGGAAACGCTTCAGGGTAGGCGCCTCGTCGACAAGTGCTTCAACGATGTAAAGCTCTGATGCATCACGAAGTGATGGGCTCTTCTGCTTTGCATTGTTGATCGCTGAGTTCAAGAGGGTGTAGAGATCTGCACCAACTTCTTGAGGAGCGAACTTCAAAGTTGTAAGCGCAATGTCAGCACGCTCTCCGCGGATCAAGTTGATTACGCGACGAGCCTTCTGAGGTGTTACGCGAGTGTTGCGCAAGACTGCTTGTGCAACGAGTGCGTCAGTTGGATTGGTTGCTTTAGGTGTATTAGCCACGTGAAGCTCTCCGATCATCCTTGACGTGTCCCTTGAAGGTACGAGTTGGAGCAAACTCACCGAGCTTGTGACCAATCATTGCTTCTGTGACGAAAACTGGAACGTGCTTGCGACCGTCGTGTACAGCGATGGTGTGTCCGATCATTGAAGGAATGATCATTGAGCGACGTGACCAGGTCTTGATAACAACCTTGGTGTTAGCCGCATTTTGAACATCGACCTTCTTCTGAAGGTGACCGTCCACGAATGGACCCTTTTTTAAACTACGTGGCATTTGTAGTCGCTCCCCTATCGCTTCTTATTCGACTTACGACGACGGACAATGAGTGCATCGCTCGCCTTTTTCTTGCGAGTACGGCCCTCTGGCTGACCCCAAGGTGACACTGGGTGACGACCACCGGATGTCTTACCTTCTCCACCACCGTGTGGGTGATCGACTGGGTTCATAACAACACCGCGGACGGTTGGGCGCTTGCCCTTCCAACGCATACGGCCTGCTTTTCCGTAGTTGATATTTGATTGTTCGGCGTTTCCGACTTCACCAACCGTTGCGCGGCAACGGACATCGACGTTACGAATTTCACCTGATGGCATACGAAGCTGTGCGTATGGGCCATCCTTAGCAACGAGCTGAACTCCAGCTCCTGCTGAGCGAGCAATCTTCGCTCCGCCACCTGGGCGAAGTTCAATTGCATGGATCATGGTTCCAACTGGGATATTGCGAAGTGGCAAGTTATTGCCTGGCTTGATATCCGCTGCTGGGCCATTCTCAATCTTGTCGCCTTGGTTCAACTTTGCGGGAGCGATGATGTAACGCTTCTCTCCATCTGCATAGTGAAGTAGGGCAATACGAGCTGTGCGATTTGGGTCGTATTCGATGTGAGCAACCTTTGCTGGGATGCCATCTTTATCGTTACGAGTGAAATCGATCAAGCGGTATGCGCGCTTGTGTCCGCCGCCTTGGTGGCGAACGGTGATCTTGCCTGATGCGTTACGGCCACCCTTAGAGTGAATTGGGCGAACCAATGACTTCTCTGGGGTAGTGCGTGTGATCTCTTCGAAATCAGGAACGCTCGCGCCGCGCTGACCAGGTGTGGTCGGCTTAAGTTTACGTAGGGCCATTTTTTATCTTCCTCTTCTTCTTCTAGTCCTGATTCCCTTAGGAAACAGGTCCTCCGAAGATGTCGATACGGTCACCAGCAGCAACATGCACGATCGCACGCTTGGTGTCATTGCGCTTACCAAAACCCTTAGGAGTGCGCTTGCGCTTTCCTTGGCGGTTCATGGTGTTAACGCTGATGACTTTTACATTGAAAACTTTTTCGACAGCGATTTTGATCTCTGTCTTGTTAGCATCAGTAGCCACCAAGAAGGTGTACTTGTTCTCATCGAGTAGGCCGTAAGCCTTCTCTGAGACAACTGGTGCTAGGAGTACGTCGCGATGGTCCTTCATGCGGACACCTCTACTTCTGATTCACGAGCAACTGCAGTAGCTGCCTTTGCTGGGCCGGCGATGAATTCACGAATCGCGCTCTCCGAGAAGACAACATCATCTGAAACCAAGATGTCGTAAGCATTGAGCTGATCGTTAACGATCAGGTGCAAGTTCTCGGCATTGCGAAGTGAACGCCATGCGATGTCCTCGCTGCGTGAAAGCACAACGAGCAAGTTCTTGCGATCTGAAAATTGGCGAACTGCTGAGATAGCACCCTTGGTTGTTGGAGCATCGGTGATGCTTGAAACAACGTGGATACGATCTTCGCGTTGACGATCAGAGAGCACGCCCTTAAGAGCAGCTGCGATCATCTTCTTTGGGGTGCGTTGGTCATACTTACGAGGTACTGGACCGTGTGAGACACCACCGTGACGCTGAAGTGGAGCACGGACAGAGCCCTGACGAGCGCGACCGGTTCCCTTCTGCTTGAAAGGCTTCTTACCTGTACCAGAAACTTCGCCACGATTCTTTGTCTTGGCTGTTCCTTGGCGAGCAGCTGCAAGTTGTGCAACTACTACTTGGTGGATGAGAGGCACATTAGCCTGTACATCAAAGATCTCTGAAGGAAGGGTGACGTCGCCAACCTTCTTACCTTCAGGGCTCTTGATATCGATAGTCAAAGCCATGGCTTATGCACCTGCCTTTTGTGTAAGAGTTTCTGAGACAGCCTTCTTCGCTGCAGAGCGGATGAAGACTGTTGAATTCGTAGCACCTGGGACGGCGCCGCGAATCAAGATCAAGTTCTTCTCAATATCAACTGAGTGAACGAGCAAGTTTTGAGTTGTAACAGTCTCAACACCCATGCGGCCCATCATCTTCTTTCCCTTGAAGACGCGACCTGGGGTTGTACGGTTACCGATCGAACCTGGCATACGGTGCTTACGGTCAACACCGTGAGATGCACCAAGACCGTGGAAGCCGTGACGCTTCATAACACCAGCAGATCCCTTACCGCGGGATGTACCAGTTGCATCAACAAGCTCTCCAGCAGCGAATACATCTGCATTGAGTTCTTGTCCGACTGAATAGGAATCAACGTTGGATGTGCGAAGTTCAGCAACATCTGTACGTGGAGTAACTCCGGCCTTGGCGAAGTGACCAGCCTCAGGCTTTGTTACCTTGCGTGGGTCAACGGCACCGAATGCCAATTGAACCGCTGTGTAACCATCATTTTCGATGGTGCGAATTTGTGTAACGACATTTGGACCAGCTGCAATAACCGTTACTGGAACGATCTTGTTATTTGCATCGAAGACCTGTGTCATGCCGAGCTTCTTGCCCAAGATTCCCTTGATGGCAGCGCCCTGTGATTGCGTTGTTGTCATTGTCAGGTCTCCTTAGAGCTTAATCTCGATGTCGACGCCAGCAGGAAGATCAAGACGCATCAATGAATCAACTGTCTTAGGAGTTGGATCAATGATGTCGATGAGGCGCTTATGTGTGCGCATCTCGAAATGTTCGCGGCTGTCCTTGTACTTGTGTGGAGAGCGAATGACACAGAAGGTGTTCTTCTCTGTTGGCAGCGGAACGGGACCTGCGACAGTTGCACCAGTGCGCTCGACAGTCTCGACAATCTTCTTCGCCGATGTATCGATCACTTCGTGGTCGTAAGCCTTGAGCCGAATGCGGATCTTTTGTCCCGCCATCGTCTTTCTCCTTTTATCTAGTTACTGCGACTTAAATTTATTTCTCTTCCCTAGATGGGGCGGTTATTCGCCGCCCCACCCGAACAGGAGGAGGTAGTGCTATTTACTACTTGTTGATCTTGATAACGCGACCAGCACCAACTGTGCGGCCACCTTCGCGGATAGCGAAGCGAAGTCCATCTTCCATAGCGATTGGTTGGATGAGAACTACGTTCATCTCAGTGTTATCGCCAGGCATAACCATTTCGGTTCCTGCTGGAAGTGTTACAACACCGGTTACGTCAGTTGTACGGAAGTAGAACTGTGGACGGTAGTTGTTAAAGAATGGTGTGTGACGTCCGCCTTCATCCTTTGAAAGGATGTATGCAGATGCGGTGAACTCGGTGTGAGGTGTGATCGAACCAGGCTTAACAACAACCTGACCGCGCTCTACATCTTCACGCTTTGTTCCACGAAGTAGGAGACCGACGTTCTCTCCAGCTTGGCCCTCATCGAGCAACTTACGGAACATTTCAACGCCTGTAACAGTGGTCTTCTGTGAATCTGGACGGATACCAACAATTTCAACTTCTTCGTTGACCTTGACGATACCGCGCTCAATACGACCGGTAACAACTGTTCCACGGCCGGTGATTGTGAAGACATCTTCTACTGGCATCAAGAATGGCTTATCAACTTCACGCTCAGGTTGTGGGATGTATGCATCAACCTGGTCCATGAGACCGAGAAGAGCCTCAACCCACTTTGGATCTCCTTCGAGAGCCTTAAGAGCTGAAATGCGAACGATTGGTGTGTCATCGCCTGGGAACTCGTACTTTGAAAGAAGTTCGCGAACTTCCATCTCAACGAGCTCAAGAATTTCTTCGTCATCAACCATGTCAGACTTGTTAAGAGCAACAACGATTGATGGAACGCCAACCTGACGAGCAAGGAGAACGTGTTCCTTGGTCTGAGGCATTGGTCCGTCAGTTGCAGCTACTACAAGAATCGCGCCGTCCATCTGGGCAGCTCCGGTGATCATGTTCTTGATGTAGTCGGCGTGGCCTGGGCAGTCAACGTGTGCGTAGTGACGCTTCTCGGTCTGGTACTCGATGTGTGCGATCGAGATTGTGAT